>JBMNOT010000063.1:0-10684 GCA_050943225.1 Christensenellales bacterium
TGAGTTCCTCGTCCGACATTGGCATCAATCCCACCTCCGTTGCTTTCGTTATAAACGATATTGCCGGCATTGTCAATAGCCTGCTGAACGCTCGGCAGTATCGCGCCGCCCTGCATGACAAGACTTGCGCCGTAGAACGCTTGTTTTGCCATTTGCTGTGCGTTGAACGCATCCACCTTGAGCGCCGCTTCTTCCGCTTTGCCGCGCAACGATTCCACGCGCCTACGGAGTGTGCGCACTTTCTCGACCTGACGCTGGTACTCAATACGTCCGGCTTTCCGGTTGATTTTGTATTGCGCCTGAAACGCAGCCTGCGCCTGTTCCACCATCCGCTGCAGTTCCGTGGACGCTTCCATGTACTTCTGCGTCAGCTTCTCGCTCTGCGTCATGAGCGATTCAGCGGTCACAGACGGCGCAAAAGTGATGTTAATATACTGGTTCGCCGCTGCTTTCGCGTCGAGGTCTTTCACGATATTGACCTGCATCTCTGAAAGACGGACCAAGACCGTTCTTAAGCTGCTTGAGAGCTTATGAGCCGTTCAGCATGCTGAAAACCGGTATGTCGATAAGGAGGTATAGAGTTCGATTTACGCATTGTTTGTTATTTTTATATTAAATGAAGCGGCTTTACTTGCCGGAGCGGCAAAGGCAGCGGCGCAGGGGCCGCTTATCTTTTGCCCTCAGGTGGGCGGCGAGGTGTGAAAATATTCACGCTAAAGAAAATGTTTTGCAATAACGATATAATGAAAACATAAACAATATTGATGAAAGCAACAGGATAAAACACATTATAAGGAGTATGGTATGGCGGAAGCAGAAAAGGCGAAAAAGGGCAGGATGAGATCTCTGAGAGGCAAAATGCTGCTCTATTTTCTGGTTACACTGGTGGTAATATTCGCGGCGATGTGCCTGGCGGTCACGCTCAAGGTGAAAAACGTCGTCACGAATTTGACAGAGAGTATGACTCAGCAGGTTATAGCAGCCCGTGCGGCCGAAATCGGAAAGTACATACAGGGTCTGGAAAACGACATCAAAACCTGGTCTGAGAACGATATCATTAGGACGGGGGATATCGGCACTATCCAAAAATACCTGAAATCCCGCCAGAGCAGCTTGCGGTCGGATTTCGAGATGATGCTGTTTGCGGATTTGCAGGGCAACTACTATGCTTCGCTCGGCAGCAACGGGACGATTACCGACAGGGATTATTTTACAAAGATCGTTTCGGAAGGCGCAGAATCGGCCTTAAGCAACCCGGTGCAGTCCCGCGCGACTGGTCAGATGATATTCGTGGTGGCGCATGAGGTGAAAAATGAGGCCGGAGAGCGGATTGGCGTCGTCGCCGCGACCATACTGCTGGATACGTTCAACGATATTATCAACGATATCAACATCAGCGATAAGGGCCATGCTTGGGTGGTGGATAGCACCGGACTGGTCATTGCGCATCCCAGCGAAGATATTCGGATGCAGCTCAACCTGTTCAGCGCCGATGAAAGCGGCTACTTAGGCCTCGGGGACATCGCCCGGGAAATGGTGGGCAAACTCAACGCATCCGGACAAGGCGAATACATCGATACGACGGGACAGCAGTATAACACCATCTATTCGTCGATTCCGGGCTCGCCCGGCTGGAGCATGGCATATTCACTTCCGGTCGTTGAGATGCTGGAAACGGTCAACAGCACGACACTGGTGATTATTGTTGTCGTCGTGGCTGCAGTGATTGTAATCGCCATCATCGTCTCTCTGATCTCCACGTCGCTATTGAAGCCCATCAAAGCTTCCACGGCGCTGGCCAAGGCACTGGCTGAAGGAAATCTGGATTATCCTTCCAACGTAAAGTCTAATGACGAAGTGGGGCAGCTGGCCAGCATTCTGGATAACGAAGTGCGCGGCGCGTTCAAGGCGATCGAGCAGGCGCGGGTGGTCTCTGAAAAGAAAGCGCAGTATCAGGCAGCCGAAATGGACAAGCTGCTGGTAGCGCTGCGCCGTCTCTCCAGCGGCGAGCTGAGCTTCGACCTTACCGTTGAGCCGGGCGACGCGGATACTGAGGAACTGCACGCGCTGTTTGCCGAGATCGCGGAGCACCTGGGCGGCGCGCTTCAGGCAATCCGCGGCTATATCGGCGAGATATCCCATGTGCTGGGCGAAATGGCGCAGGGCAACATGAACGTGAGCATACAGTCGGAATACATGGGCGAGTTTGTGGCGCTCAAGGATTCCATCAACACCATTGCCGATTCGCTGAACGAGGTGCTCTCCAGAATCGGCACGGCGGCAAACCAGGTGGCTGCGGGCACGCGGCAGGTGTCCGACGGCAGCCAGGAGATATCGCAGGGCGCTACGGAGCAGACGAGCGCCATCGAGGAGCTCACAGCAACGGTGACGCAGATCGCGGCGCAGACGCGGCAGAACGCGATCAGCGCGGGCGAGGCCAACGAGCTGACCGTCCAGGCGAAAGCTGAGGCCGCCGGGGGCAACGAGAGCATGAAGACGATGCAGCGCGCGATGGACGAGATCAGCGAAGCGTCGCGCAACATCTCAAGGATCATCAAGGTAATCGACGACATCGCGTTCCAGACCAACATACTGGCGCTGAACGCCGCGGTGGAAGCCGCACGGGCAGGCGTGCACGGCAAGGGCTTTGCTGTGGTGGCAGAAGAGGTGCGCAGTCTGGCGGCGCGCAGCGCGAGCGCGGCCAAGGAGACCACCGAGCTCATTGAGGGCACCATCAGCAAGACCGAGGCGGGCGCCAGCATCGTAAGCGACATGGCGGCTGCGCTGGATTCCATCGTGGCGAGCGTGGAGAAGTCGGCGCAGCTGGTGAGCGAGATAGCTGCCGCATCCAACGAGCAGGCGACCGCCATCGCACAGGTGAACCGCGGCATTGAGCAGCTGTCGACAGTGGTGCAGACCAACTCCGCGACATCCGAGGAGGCCGCCGCTGCGGCACAGGAACTCTCCGGCCAGGCTGAGATCCTGAAAACCATGGTGGAGCAGTTCAAGCTGCGGGAGAGCGTGGCTAAACCAGCCCGCCCCGCAGTTCTGAAGGAAGCCAAACAGGAGGCACTGCACGTCGAAACCCGGATCGATCTGTCGGACAATGACTTCGGGAAGTATTGACAGAATGTAAGGGAATAAAGTCAGGCTCTCTGCCAAAATGGGCGGAGAGCCTTGTTTTATGACTTGAGCTTAAAGCGTTTGCGGAGCGGCCGCGCAGGCCCCGGCTTGCGGTTGGCGCGCAGTATGCGTACGATGAGCCATACGGTGGTGACGAACGACGCGGTGAAGCCCAAAACTCCCAGCAGCGGAATGCCCAGCAGCTTGGGATCCATGTCGGTGGTGCACAGTATGGAGGAGCCGATCACCGCCGCAGCGTTGACGATACCCACGATCAGGCGGTTCATGATGCGGTCAAAACGCGCCAGCGGCATCTCGGAGCCTACCAGCTCCACGCCGATGCGCGCCTGCCCCTTGACCGCCAGGCGCAGCAGGTCAGACGCCTGGCCGGGCAGGTCCAAAGTACGTTTGCCGAATGCATACAGCGCCCTGCTGCCGCGCAGCAGCTCTTCTTTGAGGTTCTTCTCGTGCAGCACCGTATCCGACACGTGGACTGCGAGAATGTTCATCAGGTTGGTCTTGGGGCTCACGCGGGAGAGCACGCCTTCGATGGTGAGTATGCCGCGCGCCAGCATCGACACGCCCGTCGGCATGACAAGGCCGTTTTCTTCCGCCACGTTGAGGAACTCCATTACAAATATGCCGATGTCGATATTGCCCAATTCCTCGGCGGCGTAGCGCGTCATCATCTCTTCGATGTCGGCGTACAGCTTGAGGTGATCCACCGGTCCGGTGGCGGTAGCGAGGGAGAGCAGCACCGATTTTAGGGTGTAGTAGTCGTTTTCCGCTGCGGCGATGACCGCGCTTTTGAACAGATGGCGGTGCCGCGCGGAGAGCCGGCCCGTCATGCCGAGGTCAATCCAGACGATTTTGCCGTCGCGCACGCGGATGTTGCCCGGGTGCGGGTCCGCGTGGAAGAAGCCGTCGTCCACCACCTGCTTGAGATAGTTGGCGGCGAGCTTGTCGCACAGCTCGGCGGGGTCGTATCCCGCCTTCTTCAGCGCTTCGGTGTCGTCTATCTGGATGCCGTCCACGTATTCCATTACCAGCACCCGCTGCGTGGTGAGCGTCGCCTCCACCTGCGGGAAAGCGATGTACGGGATGCCGACGTTGTTTTCGGTAAACTCGCGGATATGGCTTGCCTCGATCAGAAAATCCAGCTCCTGCTGGGCCGCTGACCACATCTCGTCGATCACGTTGTCGAAGTCGATGACCTGGCCGGTCTTGCGCACGATGCGGAATATGCTGGACGCGCGGTGCAAAAGGCGCATGTCCTGCGCCATCTTCTCGTATATGCCGGGCCGCTGCACCTTGAGTATCACCGGCCGCCCGTCCTTCAACACGGCGCGGTGCGCCTGCGCGATGGACGCGGAGCCCGCCGGCTCGCTGTCGATGGACGCAAAGATCTTCTCCGGCGGCTGGCCGTACTCGGACTCCAGCACGCCGCGCACCGTCTCGAAGTCCATCGGCATCACGTCGGTGCGCAGTCGAGTCAGCGCCTCGCAGTATTCGTCGGGGAGTATGTCGGGCCGCATGGACAGCAGCTGGCCGAACTTGACGAATGTGGGGCCGAGGTCTTCCAGCACGCGGCGCAGCTTCTCAGGATTGAGGCCGCGAGTCAGCTCGTGCCTGGCGAGCACCCTGAGAATGTCTCTGAACCGTCCTTTTTCCGCTGCTGGTTTTGCCATAGCGTCCTGCCTTTCGGGGGAGTTGCGCAAGCCGGGCTCATATCCGTCCGCGCGGCAAGCTGTCCTCGGGCCGCGGAGCCTGTCTGGTATCCTCTCTGGTATATTATAACATGAATTGCATCCGGGCAAAACACGCGCCCAGGCTGCCTGCCCGGTTGCAACTTTAAAAGTTCTGATTGGCGCTCAATTAGGAGGATGAAAGCGCTGTGCAACCGGGGCAGGATCTGCGCGCTAAACTATTGGGAGCAGCGCAAAGCTGTGTCGGTATAATTGTGCTGCTGCAACAGAGCAGCATGGGAGACTGGGAGCGAATTATTTGAGATATTGCTCCCGGTAGTTCTCCTGGGCTTTTATCATATGCTGTTTCATCAGCTGCTGGGCCAAAAGATGGTCCCTGTCTTTTATGGCGTTCAGTATGGCGATATGGTCCTCCAGTGACCGGGCGGGCTGGCCCGGAATGCGCAGCGTTGATTCGCGAGATTTGGACAGCAACTCGTCGCACAGCCCCAGTATTTTGCTCATCGCCAAGTTGCGTGCGGCGGCGGCCAGCGCGTTATGGAACTCGTTGTCGCCCTGCAGGCCAATGCCGCCTTTTTCGATATCCTCGCGCATGCTGTCCAGCGCCTCTTCCATGTTTTTTATATCTTCCTCCGTCGCCCGTTTGCTGGCGAGAAGCGCAATCTCGGCCTCCAGCAGCTGCCGCACTTCCAGCAGTTCCTTGATGAGGTTTTTATCCTGCGAGAGCAAGGTTGTAAAGGGGAGCAGCGCTTTGTCCAGCGATATCTCCCTAATGAACGTGCCGCCGCCCACCTTGGATTCGATGTAGCCCATAGATTCCAGGGCGCGCAGCGCTTCGCGTATGGCGGTGCGGCTGACGCCGAGTTCTTCCGCCATCTGCCGCTCGGACGGGAGCCTGTCTCCCGGCTTGAGCGTACCACCCTCAATCAGATCGATTAACTGCTTGACAATTTCTTCGTAGAGCCGCGTTTTCTTCAAAGGTTTCAGCATGTTATGGCCGCCTTCCGTAGCCTGTTCACGTTATCATAACACATTTATTGCACTTTGTCTAATGGTAATACCAAAATTAATAAAAAAGCTTGCCCGTGTCCAACTTTATTATTGCATTTTAACTGTAACTATGGTATAAATGGTAATACCAACATACAATATTGCATATGCATACAATATTGCATATGCATTTTCGAGGAGGTTTCCACCCATGGACTATCGCAAGGAAAGTTTAAAGCTGCACTATCAATGGAAAGGAAAAGTCGAGGTGATTGCAAAAACGCGGGTCAACAACAAGGAAGACCTGTCGCTGGCGTACACACCGGGCGTGGCGGAACCGTGCCTCGAGATACAAAAGGACATAAACAAGAGCTACGAGCTGACGCGCCGCTGGAACATGGCCGCGGTGATCACCGATGGCACGGCGGTACTGGGGCTGGGCGATATCGGGCCTGAGGCGGGAATGCCGGTGATGGAAGGCAAGTGCGTGCTGTTCAAGTCATTCGCCGACGTGGATGCGTTCCCGCTGTGCATTAAGTCCAAGGACGTGGACACCATCGTGGAGACGATCTACCAGATATCCGGCAGCTTTGGCGCGATCAACCTGGAGGACATCTCGGCGCCGCGCTGCTTCGAGATCGAGAAAAAGCTTAAAGAGCGGTGCGACATTCCCATATTCCACGACGACCAGCACGGCACTGCTGTGGTGACGGCGGCGGCGATGATCAACGCGATGAAGCTCACCGGCCGCAGGCTGGAGGATCAGGAATGCGTGGTGTCCGGCGCAGGCGCGGCGGGCGTGGCAGTCACCAAGCTGCTGATGAGCATGGGCCTTCGGAACGTGATACTGTGCGACACCAAAGGGGCGATATACGAAGGCCGGGAGGGTCTGAATCCGTTCAAGCAGGAGATGGCGCAGATTTCCAACCGCGAGATGAAAAAAGGTGCGCTTGCGGACGTGCTGAAGGGCGCGGACATATTCATCGGCCTGTCGGCGCCGGGCATCGTGTCGGAGGAGATGGTGCGCAGCATGAATCCGGACCCCATCATATTCGCGATGAGCAACCCGACGCCGGAGATTATGCCGGACCTCGCAAAAAAAGCGGGCGCCGCAGTGGTGGGCACGGGCCGCAGCGATTTCCCAAACCAGATCAACAACGTGCTGGCTTTCCCCGGCATATTCCGCGGCGCTTTGGACGTGTGTGCGAGCGACATCAACGACGAGATGAAAATAGCGGCGGCATATGCGCTGGCAGAGCTGGTGGACGATGACGAATTAAGTCCGGATTATGTGATTCCCGCACCGTTTGACAAACGGGTGGGTTCGGCAGTGGCCAAGGCGGTCAGTAAAGCGGCGAGAGACAGCGGTGTCGCTAGAATATAAGGAGGTATTATCATGGCAAACGAGGAAATTCAACGGCTGGTCGAAAGAGCGCGCGCAGCACAGAAAATCATCGAGCAATATGATCAGGAGAAGACAGATGAGATAGTGCGTATGTTTGCCAAAGTGATTTTCGACAACGCGGAGCCGTTGGCCAGGATGGCGGTGGAAGAGACGGGCATGGGCGTTTACGAGGACAAGGTCAAGAAGAACCAGGGCAAGTCGCGCATCATATGGAACCACCTGAAAGGCAAAAAGAGCATGGGCATACTGCGCTACATCGAAGAAGAGGGCATCGTGGAGGTGGCCAAGCCGATGGGCGTGGTGGGCGCCGTGACGCCGTGCACCAACCCCATCGTGACGCCGATGTGTAATGCGATGTTCGCGGTGAAGGGCAAGAACGTCATCATCATCGCGCCGCACCCCCGAGCCAAAAAGTGCGCCAAGCGCCTTAAAGAGCTGTACGACGCCGAGCTCACGAAGATGGGCGTACCTACGGACATCTTCCAGGTGATCGAGGAGCCGTCTATCGAGCTGACCAACGAGCTGATGAAGGCGGTGGACGTGGTCATCGCGACGGGCGGCATGGGCATGGTGAAAGCGGCGTATTCCAGCGGCAAGCCCAGCTTCGGCGTGGGCGCAGGCAATGTGCAGTGCCTCATCGACAAAGGCTACGATATGTCCGTCTGCGTGCCCAAGATTGTGGCGGGGCGCATATTCGACAATGGCATTATCTGCTCGGGCGAACAGACCGCCATCGCGCACAAGGATGACTTTGAAGCGATGCTGGCTGAGTTTGAGAAAAACGGCGCTTACATCGTGCGCGATAAAGACGAGATGGATCGCCTGCGCGACACGCTGTCGCCCGGCGGCAAGATCAACAAGGACGTAGTGGGCGCGCCGGTCGCCAAAATTGCGGATATGGCCGGCATCAAGGTGCCGGAGGGCTGCAAGCTGCTGGTGGTGGTGCCTGAGAAATACGGCGAGGAAGAGCTGTTCGCGCGCGAGAAGATGTGTCCGGTGATCGCGGCGCATCAGTACAGCACCTGGCAGGAGGGCGTGAACATCGCGCTCAGCAATCTGGAGGTGGGGGGCAAGGGCCACTCCGCATCCATCCATTCGGACAATAAGGCAAATGTGGAATACGCGATGGACATACTGCCCGTATCCCGTATCGTCGTGAACCAGATATGCTCCACGATGAACGGCGGCAGCTTCTTCAACGGACTGAGCCCCACCACGACGCTGGGGTGCGGCAGCTGGGGCAACAACTCCATCAGTGAGAACCTTTCCTACAAACACCTGATAAACGTATCGCGCATCGCATATGTGATACCCGGTGCGGTGCAGCCATCTGATGACGAGATCTGGGGGTAAGGCATGAAGTTACTGGAATACAAAGCGAAAGATCTGTTTGAATTATACGATATCCCCACGATGAACGGCGTGGTGGTAGACAGCCTTGATAATCTGGATAAGCAGATCAGCGACGGCGCGCTGAAATACCCTGTCGTCGCCAAAGCGCAGGTGCAGGTGGGCGGCCGCGGTAAGGCGGGCGGCATACGCTTTGCAAACGACGCCGAAGAATTAAAAGCGATCTGCAAAGACCTGCTGTTCTCCGAACTCAAAGGGCTGCCGGTGAACCAGCTTCTCATTGTGGAGAAGGCATCGCCCAAGAAGGAGTGGTATTTATCTATCATGCTGGACCGGCATTCCAAAATGCCGCTGATCATATTCTCCGCACGCGGTGGTGTGGACATCGAAGAGGTGGCCAAAACGGAGCCTGAGGCTATTGTGAAAGTGGCGGTCAATCCGTTTCTGGGCATTCAGGACTACACTGTCAGCTACATCGTCGACAAAAGCAGCATCGGCAAGGAGCATGCGGGGCAGTTGAAGGGCCTGCTGGAAAAGCTGTACGCCGTGTTTACCGAATACAGCTGCCTTTTAGCTGAGATCAACCCGCTGGCGCTGGACGAGAGCGGCAGAATCATCGCTCTGGACGGCAAGGTGGATATCGACGACAGCGCGCTGTACCGGCTGCCCGATATCGCCGCTTTCCGCGATTCGCTGGCGGAAGATGCGCTGGTGAAGGAAGCGAGAAGCTTCAGGTTTTTATACATCCCCATCGAGGAGGGCGGCAACATCGCTGTGATGTCCAACGGCTCGGGCATGCTGATGAGCTGCATCGATCTCCTTTCCAAAAGCGGCATGACGGTGGGCGCGGCACTGGACCTGGGCGGCGGCGCCACTGCGGACCGCATCAAGGAAGCCGTGCGCATCGTGCTGTCTAACCCCGACATCGACACGCTGTTCATCAGCGTGTTCGGCGGCATCACGCGATGCGACGAGGTAGCAGGAGGCATCCGCATGGCGCTGGAGGGCGAGCATAAAAACAAGACTGTGGTGGTACGGATGGAAGGCACCAATAAGCAGCAGGGGCTGGACATCATTAAGTCAATTGGTGGCGGCATTATAAGCGTGGACGGCATCCCGCAGGGCGTCGCGGCGCTGAAAGAGAGGTGCACGAAATGAGTATTATCATCGATCAGAACACACGCCTGATTGTTCAGGGCATCACAGGCCGCGAGGGCACATTCCACACCGAGCAGATGCTCGCTTACGGCACCAACGTGGTGGCAGGCGTCACTCCCGGCAAAGGCGGGCAGACGGTGCTGGGCGTGCCGGTCTACAACACGGTGAAGGAAGCGATGGAAAAGCATAACGCCAACGCAACGGTGATATTCGTTCCGGCGAGGTTCACGCCTGCGAGCGTATATGAGGCAATAGACGCGGGCGTGCCGGTGGTCATCACCATAGCGGAGCATGTGCCGGTGGGCGACATGATGCGCTGCTATCATATGGCGCGCATGAAAGGCGTCCGGTTGTTCGGGCCCAACTCGTTCGGCATCATATCGCCGGGCAAGTCCAAGGCCGGATTCATGGATCACCACATATTCAGTGAAGGCTGCGTGGGTGTGATGAGCCGCAGCGCGACCAACTGCTACGAAACGGTGTTCATGATGAGCAAAGCGGGCATCGGCCAGTCCACCTGTGTGGGCGTGGGCGGCGACATGATTCCCGGCTCCACGTTTGTGGATCTGCTTCCGGATTTCGAGGCGGACGAACAGACGAAAGCCATCGTGATCATCGGCGAGATCGGCGGCAGCGAGGAAGAGATTGCCGCGGAGTATATCAAAAAGCACGTGTCCAAGCCGGTGGTGGCGCTGATTGCGGGTAAAAACGCGCCCAAGGGCAAAAGCATGGGGCACGCCGGCGCTATCGTATCCGCAGACGGCAGCGGCAGCGCCCAGTCCAAGGAGGCCGCGCTGAAGGCGGCGGGATGTCACAGCGCTGAGAGTACGTTTGAAATAGTCGAGATATTAATGACTTTGGTTTGAGGAGAAAGAAAATGTCGAAGATTAGCAAGGAAAGGCAGTTATGGATCTACCGTGTCATGAATGAGATACGGCTTTTCGAGGAAAAG
>JBMNOT010000064.1:0-10476 GCA_050943225.1 Christensenellales bacterium
GACAAGCCTGCCACGCTGGTGAAACCCGGGCAGGTGGTATCCGTGCAGGCAGCCGACGAGTTCGTCAGCCGCGGCGGCAAAAAGCTGCAGAAAGCGCTTGCCAGTTTCGGCATCGACCTGACAGGCGCTGTCGCCATCGATGTGGGCGCGTCCACCGGCGGCTTTACCGACTGCATGCTGCGCGCGGGCGCCAGGCTGGTGTACGCGGTGGACGTGGGCTACGGGCAATTGGCATGGCGCCTGAGGCAGGATGAGCGCGTGCGCGTGATGGAGCGCGTCAACGCGCGCTACCTCATGCCGTCGATGTTCGATGTGCCCGCATCGTTTGCCAGCGTAGACGTATCGTTCATATCATTAAAGCTGATACTGCCGGCGCTGATGCGCGTGCTCGCGTCGCCTTATATCATCGTTACGCTGATAAAGCCGCAGTTCGAAGCGGGCCGCGAGCGCGTGGGCAAAAAGGGCGTGGTGCGCGATAAGGCGGTGCACAAAGACGTGATTGCGGACATACTCGCCTTTGCGAAAGAGGCCGGGCTTTCCGTCTGCGGGTTGGATTTCAGCCCCATCCGCGGGCCTGAGGGCAACATCGAATACCTCGCCTGCCTGAAAAGCGGCGGCGAATACCCCGAGCCGGATATTGGCCGCGTGGTGGAGGAGGCCCATAAAAGCGCGCTGTAAATTATGATGGCTGTATGTTGGAAGCGCTGTCCGCGAGCCTATCGGAAGGCCCATGTGCTGCTGCTGAAAACGTTTGAGTGACTTTTTTGATAAACCTGTTTGAAAATGGAAGGCGGGCGAAAGCGCCCGCTATCCGTTGGATAATGGGAATCCAAGCTCAAAGAAGCGTTGCCCGATTTGCGGAGAAACAATAAACAAAGCTCTTCCCAAAGGCGTACCCTGCGGTACGCTTGGCTTTAAATGGTACGTATTGAGGTGTACCTAATCGTAGGAGTCCGCTTCCTTCTCCGCTTCCTCCCGGGAACAGCCGGTCTCTTCCATCAGTTCCGTGATATATCTCTCTCTGAGTTCCTCGTACGCCCTCTCCCTGAGTTCCTCATCGGACGCCGGCATAGGTCTCACCCCCGTTAATTCCTTTATAAGCGATATTGCCGGCAAAGTCAACCGACCCCAGCTCTGCCTATCCTTGCTGAAGCGGTTTCAGCGCCAATTTGCAGTTGTATAATTATCCGGAATTCATTATAATGCAGTTAATATGGATATCAAGCGAGCCGGTATTTACGCCAATCCTCAGAAGGACATCGATTTTGCGGGCGCAATTGAGCTGGCGCGGCTGCTGCGCGCGTGCGCCGCGGCGGTGTCGTTCGACGCGGACGGCATGCCGCCCGGCGAAACCGACGTGATGGACCCGGCGCAAATCGACATACTGTTTGTGCTGGGCGGAGACGGCACGCTGCTTAAGGCGGCGGAGCGCAGCTGCCCGTTCGGCGTGCCCATGCTGGGCATCAACCTAGGCCATCTCGGCTTTCTGACTGAGGTGAAAAAGGACAGCATCAAAGAAGCCGTGGAAACGATATGCGCGGGCAATTTCTACATCGAAGAGCGGCTGATGCTGCATTTCGCTATCTGCAAAGACGGCGTGCCGCGCCTGGAAGGGGACGCGCTCAACGACGTTGTGGTGCTAAAAAAAGCGACGGCGCGCATGATCAACGTCGAGCTCGCCGTCAACGGTGCGCTGGCGGATAAAGCCGCGTGCGACGGCATGCTGGTGGCAACGCCCACCGGCTCTACAAGCTATTCGCTGTCTGCGGGCGGGCCCATCGTCAGCCCGCACGTGGCGTGCATGATCGCAACGCCTATCTGCGCCCATTCGCTGCATTCCCGCTCCATCGTGGTATCGCCGGACGACGAGGTGGTCATAAAGCCCTACGCGCCGGGCGGGGCGGCGCTTGCTGCGGACGGCATCGTGATAAGCGAGTTTCAGGACGGCGAAGAAGTGCGCGTGAGCAAGTCCAAATACGCAGCTCGGTTCATACGCTTTCAGAAGAATTATTTTTATCCCTTGTTGCGCTCCAAGTTTATCAGTTGGGATAGATTTGTATAAGAGGTGTTGGGATGAAGCAGGGAAGACAGAGCATGATACTTGAGCTGATCGAGAACCATGATGTGGAAACGCAGGAAGAGCTGTTGGCGCTGCTCCGTGAAAAGGGGTATGAGGTGACGCAGGCCACCATTTCGCGCGACATCAAGGAACTCAAGCTGGCCAAGGTGCAGTCGGAGAACGGCACGTATAAATACGCGCTGTCTGGCAAGGAACCTCTGGGCCGGCTGGACGTATTCCGCCGCGTATTCCGCGATACCGTGGTGTCGGTGGAGGCCGCCGCTTCGCTGGTGGTGGTGCGCACGATGTCGGGCAGCGCCAACGCCGCGGCCGAGGCCATCGACGTGATGAACCTGCCCGACGTGGCGGGCACTTTGGCGGGCGACAATACCATATTCGTGGCCGTCAAGGAGGAAGGGCGCCAGCAGAACGTGGTAGAGGCCCTGTCCCGCATGCTTCGGTCCAAATAGCATTCCGGAAATATCGACATGCTGAATCGACTGATCATCAGAAATATCGCGCTGATCGACTTCCTTGAGGTGGATTTCGCGGGCGGCTTAAACGTGCTGTCCGGCGAGACGGGCGCGGGCAAATCCATCATAATTGATTCCGTCAACCTGGTGCTGGGCGAGCGCGCCGACCGCGACATGATTCGCACGGGCGCAACGTCCGCCGTCGTGGAGGCGTGGTTCAGCGATGCCCGCGGCGTGGAGGATATACTCGAGGAGCAGCAGATTGAGCATGACGGCGAGCTGGTGCTGTCCCGCGAGCTCAGCGCATTGGGCCGCAACGTGTGCCGCGTGAATGGCACGCTGGTCACGCTCGGCGTGCTGAAGGCCATCAGCGACAGGCTGGTGGACGTGCACGGCCAGCACGAGCACCAGTCGCTGCTGGACGAAAAAAACCACATCGCGGTGCTGGACAGCTTTGACGACTCAATCGGGCAGGCCGCAGCCGAGGTCAGGCAGGCTTATGCCGATTACAATGCGGTGCTGAAGCGCTTAAAGTCGCTGTTCGGCAGCGAGGGCGAGCGCGAGCGGCGCATCGACATACTGAAATTCCAGATCAACGAACTGAAACAGGCGAATATAACCGAGGGCGAGGAGGAGGAACTGCAAGTCCAGCGCGCGCGCCTGCACAACGCGGAGCGCATCATGGAAGCGCTGTCCGCCTCCTATACGGCGCTGTACGACGCGGAACCGATGAGTGTACTGTCGGCGCTGCGCGACGTGAGCCGCCGTTTGTCGGGCCTTTCGGACGTGGACGCGCGCTACGGCGAGCTCGCGGCCAGCGTGGACGACGCGTATTACGCGCTGGAGGAAGTGGCGTCTACGGTGCGCGATGACATGGATTCTGCGCTGTTCGACTCGGACGCGCTGGAGCGCATCGAAGACCGGCTGGCGCTGATCGCATCGCTACGCCGCAAATACGGCGACCCGCTGGTGACGGGCGAATTCCTGCGCGAGCTTCAGCGGGAGCTGGAGGAGCTTGCCGGCAGCGAGGAGTTGCAAAACGAGCTCAATGAGAAAGCGCAGGCGCTGCGCGAAACGCTGTATAAACGCTGCGTGCGGCTCTCCGAGCTGCGGCGCGCGGCAGCAAAGCGGTTTGAAATGCTGGTCATGCAGCAGCTTCATGACCTCGGCATGGAAAATGCCTGCTTTGAGGTGCGGTTTTCGGACATGCCGGGCATCGAAGACGCCGAATTTACGTCGAATGGCTTCGATACGGCGGAGTTTTACATATCCACCAACCGCGGCGAGCCCGTGAAGCCGCTCCGCAAGGTGGCGTCGGGCGGGGAAGTGTCGCGCATCATGCTGGCGCTGAAAACCATCGCGGCGGACAGGGGCGGCATACCCACCATGATATTTGACGAGATCGACACCGGCATCAGCGGCCGCATCGCGCAGGTGGTGGCCGAAAAGCTCGCCGTGATATCGCGCGGCCGCCAGGTGGTGTGCGTCACGCACCTGCCGCAGATTGCGAGCATGGCGGACAAGCACTTCCTGATTGAAAAATCCAGCGACGAAAACGCTACCCACACGCGGCTTTCGGCGCTGGCCGGCGAAGCCAGAACGCAGGAGATCGCGCGGCTGGCGGGCGGCGGCAGCAGCGCGTCGCTTGCACACGCGGCGGAGATGCTGCAGCGCGCTTCAAAGTTCAAATCGTCAATTTAAGCAAAAGCTTACGGATATTTCATCGCATAATTCACAGTGCCTCTTGTGACACTAAGCTATTATCGCGTGTCGCAAAGAGGTGTTTTTTGAAGAAGATAATAAGATTACTGGGAATACTGCTTGTATTTGCGCTGTGCGCCGTCTACTTCCTTCCCGCGGTGCAGAGCTACGCTAATATTCCGGGCGAGATATACGTGGAAAAGGGGGTCGCCAAGACCATCGACCTCGGGCTGCCGGTGGAGGCGGAAGTGGACGCCACCGACGTCGTCAGCCTGGGCGGCGAGACGCTGGCCCAAGCGACGGGCATGCAGCGCCCGCTGGTGATACAGCCGGTAAAAAACGGCGACGCGATCATTGAGCTGAAGCTGCTGGGCGTGCCGATTAAAAAGGTGAAGGTCAACGTCACCGAGGAGCGCGTGGTGATCCCCGGCGGTCAGAGCATCGGCGTCACGCTGTTCACCCGCGGGGCGCTGATAGTGGGCATCACCGGCATCGAGCTGGAAAACGGCTCCGTCGTCAATCCGGCTCGCGAAGCGGGCATGCTTCCGGGCGACGTCATCGTGCGCATCAACGGGCAGGAGGTGAGCAGCGCGGCGGACGTGACCAAAATCGTCAATGAATCCGAGGGCGCGCTGGACATCACCGTCGAGCGGGACGGCCGCACGCTGAACTTTAACATCGAGCCGGTGCGCGATTATGCCGACGGCAAGCTGCGGCTGGGCATATGGGTGCGGGACGACACCGCGGGCGTGGGCACGCTGACGTTTATCGAGCCAAACACCCGGTGGTTCGCCGGCCTGGGTCACGCCATCACGGACATCGACACAGGCTCTGTGCTCTCGGTGCGCAAGGGGGAAATCTATTTTTCCGAAATCATCCAGATCAACAAGGGCGAAAGCGGCATACCGGGCGAGATACAGGGCTTTTTCTCCAGCTCGTCAGGCAGCATAGGCCGCATCATCAAAAACACTGAATACGGCATTTACGGCGTGCTGATGAACAGCGTGGACCTCTCCCGGTTCCAGAAGCCCATACCGGTGGCCCGCCGCGACGAGATCAGGCTGGGCCCGGCCATGATATATTCCACCATCGACCACAGGGGCGTGCGGCCGTTCAGCTGCGAGATCGTCAAGCTCTCCGAGCAGAGTATTCCCGGCCAGAAGGGTATCGTCATCCACATCACCGACCCGGAGCTTTTAGGCAAGACGGGTGGAATCGTGCAGGGCATGAGCGGCAGCCCCATCGTGCAGGACGGCAAGCTGGTGGGTGCGGTGACGCACGTGTTCGTCAACAACCCGACCAAGGGCTACGGCCTGTATGCAGACTGGATGCTGCAGCAGATCGACAGCGCAGACCAAACAATCAAATGATGTCGAAAAATGTCGCATTTTAATATTTTTTGAATATTATACTCATGCAAAGAGGGATTATTATGAATATGTTGAATATTATTACCATCGCACATAACATTAAACGAATCCAATAATATAAACAAATCACAGAGTGCCATAAAACACTTCCAAAAGGTTGAGTTATGGATAATACACCTTGCAAGCCCAGATACCGGGTCGTATTGGCAGATCACAACAGGAATTATCTTCGGCTGGTGGCGGATTATCTTGGCGAAACCGGGATTTTTACTGTGGAGGACTACGCTTTCGACGGACGGGAGGCGTATGAGATCACGCAGAAAATTAAGCCCGACTTGCTGGTACTTGACCTGCTGCTGCCGGTGCTGGACGGCTTCGCCGTGCTGGAAGAGCTCTCGGCGAGAGGCTACTGCGAGCCCACCAAAATCGCGATGACGTCGTTTGTGGGGCTGGATTTTGTGCTCAAGAAGGCGGCGAGCTATCATGTGGACTATGTGTTCATCAAGCCTTTTGAGAAGGAAGTGTTCAAAAAGCGCCTGGTGGAGATCATGACCGGCGTGAAGCCTTCTGAGCCGGGCTCGGGCAAGCCCCGCCCCGACGACATCGTCACCCGCCACATCAAAACGGTGGGCATCACTGCCAACGTCAAGGGGTATTACTACCTGCGCGACGCGATACTGATGGTGCACGAGAACTTTGACCTGATGAACCACCTCACGATAGGGCTTTACGCCAAGGTCGCCGAAAAGTATAACTCCACGCCCCAGCGCGTGGAGCGCGCGATGCGCCACGCCATCGAGACGGCGTGGAACCGCGGCAACCTCAAGGTGCTGGAGGAATTTTTTGGCTATACCATACACGATTCCAAAGGGAAACCCACCAACGGCGAATTCATCGCCATGCTGGCCGACAAGCTGAATACTGAACTTAAGTATGTTGATTAACTTGGCGAAAAACCTTTCGTTTTTTCGCCAGTTTACCGATTTTGTGCGGTTCCTCGTACCTCGAAACCGCACAAAAATCGCCCGGGGTCCCCAAAAAGACGCAGGCTTTTTGGGGTGGAGAAGGGTGTGGGCTGCGCGGTCTGGGGGTTCCCGAAAAGCGTAGGCTTTTTGGGGTCGATCAACGCCCGTCTTGCCCACAAATTATATATTATTTTTTACATTCTGAAACTATAGCTCTTAATACGCTATAAAAGCCGCCCAAAGTATTATCGCAAATTGCCGCCGCATATCTATCAATCAGGAACACGCAGGGCGGAGGCGGCAGTGTGCTTATTCAGGCGAAACGTCGCTTATTGATGGACCTCATGGACAACAAGGCGCAGTATCTGCTGCTCGCCTTTTTTCTGGTTATGGGCATTACCGCCGGCACGTTTACCGTCAGCAACATGCAGGACGGGGCAAAAGAAGCGCTGAGGAGCTATATCAGCTCGTTGTTTGTGTCCGTCCGGACTACAGAAGTGGATTTCTGGAAAGTGTTTTTCCATGCGCTGCTGCAGGACACGCTGCTTTTCGGCTGCCTCACCATGTTTTCGCTGATGGTGTTGGGCATACCGTTCATCGTGCTCATGATGGCCGTCAAGGGCTTTTTCGTGGGGTTCACCGTGGGCGTGCTGGCGCTTAACCTGGGCGCGGGCGGCCTTGTTGCTATTCTTTTCTGCGTATTCTTGCCCAACCTGCTGCTTATCCCCTGCACGCTGAAAGCGGGCGTGCTGGGCCTCCACAATGCCATAAGCGTGTTCAAGACCCGCCATATCCCCAAAACGCCGGCGGATAAGCTGATGATGTCCCGCCCGCTGCTGCTCAGCATGCTCTGTGTCTACGGCGTATCGCTCATCGGCGTTCTCGTTCAGTCGCTGCTGGTCCCGTTGCTGATCAGGACCATTTAACCGAACCCCCGGGGCGACGCCCCCGATGGAATGCGGGGGAGTTTTTTGCGTCTTCGCGATATGGAGTTGTACAAGCCCCGGAAATGTTGTATAATCACTTGGCTAGTTTTTATTTATTAGCGGTTTAATCCGCAAATGATATTTTGTTGAAGGAGTTGCGAAATGTCGAAGAAGTATGTGTATCTTTTCAGCGAAGGCAATGCGTCCATGAGAAATCTCCTGGGCGGCAAGGGTGCCAACCTGGCGGAAATGACCGGCCTTGGCCTGCCAGTGCCGCAGGGCTTTACGGTAACGACCGAAGCGTGCACCCGTTACTATGAAGACGGCAAAGTGGTCGCGGACGATATTGTAGAGCAGATATTTGAAGCGATGGGCAAGATGGAAGAGATCACCGGCAAAAAGTTCGGCGATCCGAACAACCCGCTTCTGGTTTCCGTCCGCTCGGGCGCGCGCGCGTCCATGCCGGGCATGATGGATACCATTTTGAATCTCGGCCTCAATGACGTGGTCGTAACCGGGCTGGCGAAGCTGACGGGCAACGAGCGTTTTGCTTACGACAGCTACCGCCGGTTCATCCAGATGTTCTCCGACGTGGTGATGGGCATCTCCAAGGCGAAGTTTGAGGACATTCTGGACGAGATGAAGGAAGCAAGGGGCGCCAAGGGCGACACCGACCTCACCGCGGAAGACCTCAAGGAAATCGTGAAGAAATACAAGGCGCTGTACCTTGCCGAGCAGGGCGAGGAGTTCCCGCAGGAGCCCAAGATGCAGCTGATGGAAGCCGTCAAGGCTGTGTTCCGTTCGTGGGACAACCCCCGCGCCATCGTATATCGCCGCATGAACGACATCCCCAGCGACTGGGGCACTGCCGTCAATGTGCAGGCGATGGTGTTCGGCAACATGGGCGACGACTCCGGCACCGGCGTAGCGTTCACCCGCAACCCGGCAACCGGCGAGAAGAAGCTGTACGGCGAATTCCTGATGAACGCGCAGGGCGAAGACGTTGTGGCCGGTATCCGCACGCCGCTGCCCATCTCGGATCTTCATGAAATGATGCCCGAAGTGTACGAGCAGTTTGCGCGCATCGCCCAAGCGCTGGAAGATCACTACCGCGACATGCAGGATATGGAGTTCACCATTGAGCGCGGCAAGCTCTACATGCTGCAGACCCGCAACGGCAAGCGCACCGCGGCTGCGGCTCTGAAGATCGCCGTGGACCTGGTGAACGAGGGCAAGCTGACGAAGGAAGAGGCGCTGCTCAAAGTGGATCCCAAGGCGCTCGACTCGCTGCTGCACCCGCGGTTCGACGGTGCGGCGCTGAAAAAAGCCAAGGTTATTGCCAAGGGCCTTGCGGCATCGCCCGGCGCGGCCAGCGGCAAGATCTGCTTCACCGCTGAGGACGCTGTGGCAATGGCGGCTGCCGGTGAAAAAGTCGTGCTGGTGCGCCTGGAGACTTCTCCGGAGGACATCGAGGGCATGTATGCGGCAGTGGGCATACTCACGGCTCGCGGCGGCATGACCTCCCACGCGGCGGTTGTGGCCCGCGGCATGGGCACCTGCTGCGTCTCCGGCTGCGGCGACCTGAATATATCCGAAGAGAAAAAGATCATGAAACTGCCGGACGGCTCCGTGTACAAGGAAGGCGATTACATCTCCATCGACGGTTCCACCGGCAACGTATACGGCGAAGCTATCCCCACCAAGCCGGCTGAGCTGACTGGTGATTTTGCCACCATCATGCAGTGGGCTGACGAAGTGCGCACGCTCAAGGTCCGCACCAACGCCGATACGCCCAAAGACGCCGCCCAGGCTATCAGCTTCGGCGCGGAAGGCATCGGCCTGTGCCGCACCGAGCACATGTTCTTCCAGGAAGACCGTATTGCGGCCATGCGCGAGATGATCGTGTGCAAGACGGTCGAGCAGCGCGTGCGCGTCCTCAATAAGCTGCTGCCCATGCAGAAGCAGGACTTCAAGGGCATCTACGAAGTGATGGGCGAGCTGCCGGTCACCATCCGCCTGCTGGATCCGCCGCTGCACGAGTTCCTGCCGCAGGACGATGAAGACATCAAGGCCATCGCCAAAAAGATGATCATTCCGGTCGAGGAGCTGTGCGCCACCATCACCAGCCTGCACGAGTTCAACCCGATGATGGGTCACCGCGGCTGCCGTCTGGCTGTGTCGTATCCGGAGATCGCCCAGATGCAGACCCGCGCCATCATGGAGGCGGCCATCGAGGTATCGCAGGAGAAGGGCATCAGCATCGTGCCGGAGATCATGATCCCGCTGATCGGCGAGGTCAAGGAGCTCGAGTACGTGAAGGGCGTCGTCGTGAAGGCCTGCGAAGAAGTGATGGCTGAGAAGAACTTCAAGCTCAAATACATGGTGGGCACCATGATCGAGATCCCGCGCGCGGCGCTGACGGCGGACGAGATCGCCGCCGAGGCGGAGTTCTTCTCGTTCGGCACCAACGACCTCACGCAGATGACGTTCGGCTTCTCGCGCGACGACGCGGGCAAGTTCCTGGACGACTACTACAACAAGAAGATCTACGAGTTCGACCCGTTCACCAGGATAGATCAGAAGGGCGTCGGCAAGCTGGTCAGGATGGCGGTGGAACTGGGCCGCAAGACCCGTCCGGACATCAAGCTGGGCATCTGCGGCGAGCACGGCGGCGACCCGAGCTCCATCAAGTTCTGCCACGACACCGGTCTCAACTACGTGTCCTGTTCGCCGTTCCGCGTGCCGATCGCGCGACTGGCTGCGGCTCATGCGGTGATACTCGCCAAGCAGGCATAACGCGACCTGAGGTTGGTTTACAAACAGAGGTGGGGCAGCTTAACCGCTGCGCCCGCCTCTTTATTTTGCAGGCGCACGCCGCATTGGTTTAAAACATCCGGAAAATGGCCGGTGAACGTGCAAAAACGGGAAAAGTTTACAGATTGTTACGAGCAGCGCGCGGGCATCTCCGCCGTTGTGAATTGA
>JBMNOT010000065.1:0-10412 GCA_050943225.1 Christensenellales bacterium
CGTCAGGTCAATGCGCCCGCGGCCAAGCTTTGCCAGCGCGCGCCTCAGTTCCGGCTGGAATATGATCACAATCAGCAGCGCGCCGATCTGCAGCACGTAGTTTAAAATCCACGCGGTGCCCGCTAGATGCAAAAAATCCATCACCCAGGCCGCCACGAGTATGATGCCCAGGCCCTTTAAAACCTGCATCGCGCGCGTCTTGGAGGTGAGCTTCAGCAGCCAGTAAATGACGACAGCCAAAAGCAGGATATCAATGACATCCTTCCACGTAAAATAGAGCAAGCTGCTTTTTAAAACGTTAAAGATTTCCTCCAAAATATTTGGCACCCTTCGTCAAGAATTATGCGGATTATGTGAGCAATTATTAATGTATATAACTATGATATCACCACTTACAATATTATAAACGAAAACTTCAAAAATTCATACCGCCAACTGTTAATGAATCGTAAAAATTGCGCTAAAAGCTACGCAGTTCACGTCCGCGTCGAAAAATGATATAATATGTCCATTCAAGGCTGCTGCTTACGCACTTAATGCGGGCGCGGCAGCGCATAAAGGAGCATACAGCCATCTGCCTATGTCACTCGCCCGTCTTACACAGCTGAAAAACGAAGTAGCCGCCTGCACCCGGTGCGGCCTGTGCAAAACGCGCACCAACGTCGTGTTCGGCGAAGGCAATCCGCGCGCGCGGCTGATGTTCATCGGCGAAGGCCCCGGCCGGGATGAAGACCTTTTGGGCCGCCCGTTCGTAGGCGCGGCGGGGCTGCTGCTGGACAAGATGATGGCGTCCATTGGGTTTAATCGCAACACGGTGTATATCGCCAACATCGTCAAATGTCGCCCGCCGGGCAACCGCGATCCCCAGCCGGACGAAGCCGCGGCGTGCATCGGCTATCTGCGCTCGCAGGTCGCTATCATCAAGCCCAAAATCATCGTGTGCCTGGGCCGCATCTCCGCGCGGTATATCCTGGGAACCGACATCCGCATCACGCGAGACAGGGGCGTGTGGCGCGAGATGAAAGGCTTTTGGATACTGCCCACTTACCATCCGGCTGCACTGTTGCGCAACGAAGCGCTGAAAAAGGACGCCTGGCACGATCTGCTCGCCATCCGGGCCAAATACGACGAGATATGCAACGGAGACGCTCATGAGTCCTGACATACTAAGAAACGAAATGCTGGCTGCCGCGCAGGCCTTCGGCAAAACGGGCCGGGACATGGTATACGGCGAAGGGCCGGCCGGCGCGGCGCTGTGCCTGGTCGGCGAGGCGCCCGGCGCAGAGGAAACGCGGCTCTCGCGCCCGTTCGTGGGCAAAGCCGGCAAAAATTTGGACGAGTTCCTGGCCGCCATCCGTTTAAACCGGCCGGATATCTACATCACCAACGCCGTCAAGTTCCGCCCCTGCAGGGTAAGCCCCAAAGGCACGGTGTCCAACCGCCCGCCCAACAGGGCAGAGCTTGCCTGCATGCAGCCGCTGCTGCTGCGCGAGCTGGAGATGGTCTCCCCGCGCGTGGTGGTCACGCTGGGCAACGTGCCCCTAAAGTGCCTGCTCGGCACCAAGGCCGCCATCGGCACGCATCACGCCGTACCCGTCGAGGCCAGCGCGCTGTCGCACACGTTCACGCTGTTCCCGCTGTATCACCCGGCCAGCATCATCTACAACCCGGCCTTAAAATCCGTGTACGAGCAGGACCTTATCAAGCTGCGCCGACTGCTGGACGCGCTGGGCATCGGCTGAGCGGCGCCGCCTGTCAATAGAGTTTTACAAATTTATTAATTTACTTCATATAAGCGTAACATTTTGCCTGATCTCCGCTTTTCTTCCGTTTTCTCCGTTTTCCTTGCCGCCCCTGTGTTTGCACTGGCGCGCGCGCTTTGGTATGCTATATTCAGCCAACTATATCGGAACCAGCAACAGCCAGCAACAGCCTACGAAAGAGAAACCTCCACAAAAAAAGGGCAGCGCAGTGCCCTTTTTTTGTGACTGCTTTTGCCCTTGTTTTTTGACACATAGCAATGGTCTCTTTTGATGCCTTCACTCCTGCTGCGCGGCCAGCGCCTGCGTCTTCTCCGCCAGCGTCAGCGCGTCAATCATCTCATCGAGGTCGCCGTCCAGAAACTGCTCCAGCTTATACAGCGTCAGCGAAATCCGGTGGTCCGTCACCCGGCTCTGCGGAAAATTGTACGTGCGTATGCGCTCGCTGCGGTCGCCGCTGCCAATCTGGTTTTTGCGGTTCTGCGACAGCTGCTGCTCCTGCGCCTGCTTGGCCATGTCATACAGCCGCGCTTTCAGCACCTTCATCGCCTTTTCCTTGTTTTTGAGCTGCGATTTCTCGTCCTGACACGTCACCACCAGCCCGGTCGGTATGTGCGTGATGCGCACCGCGGAATCCGTGGTGTTCACGCTCTGCCCGCCGTGGCCGGAAGAACGGAATACGTCGATACGCAGGTCGTTGGGGTTGATATCCACCTCCACATCCTCCGCCTCGGGCAGCACCGCCACCGTCGCCGCGGACGTGTGGATACGGCCGGACGTCTCCGTCTCGGGCACGCGCTGCACGCGGTGCACGCCGCTCTCATATTTCAGCCGCGAGTAAGCCCCCCTGCCGGAGATCAGCAGCGTCAGTTCCTTCACGCCGCCCAGCTCAGTGATGTTGGAGCTCAGCTGCTCCACGGTAAAGCCGCAGCGCTCGGCGTAGCGCGTATACATGCGCCAAAGGTCAGCGCCAAACAGCGCCGCCTCGTCACCGCCCGTACCGGCCCGGATTTCCAGCACCACATTTTTGTCGTCGTTGGGGTCCTTGGGCAACAACAGGAACTTCAGCTCCTCGATCAGCTTCTTCTCCTCCTGCTGGCGCGCGGCCAGCTCCTCCCTGGCCATCGCGGCGATATCCGGGTCGTCATCCTCCACCATCTGGGTTAATTCCTCAATCTGGGCGTGGTTGTCCCTGTACTGGGCGTATTTCTCCACCACCTCAGCCAGCGCAGCGTGCTCCTTAGTCAGCTTGGTATACAGCTCCTGGTTCTGAATCACCTCAGGGTCAGCCAGCTGCGCTTCCAGTTGTTCGAATCTGATTCCGTGTGCTTCCAGCTTGTCAAACATACATATCCCTATTTCCAGCGGGCGGTCACGATGCGATCGCGCCCCGCATAATCTTTCTTGACAGTTATTTCAGTAAAGCCTGCATCGGCCAGCAGCGCCGTCAAATCCGCGGCCTGCGTCGCGCCGATCTCCAGCACCAGCGCGCCGCCCGGTTTAATGTGGCGGCCCGCATCCCGTGCGATAATGCGGTAATAGTCCAGCCCGTCGCCCGCGGCCAGCGCCAGCCTGGGCTCATGATCCCTCACGCCCGCGGCCAGCGCCAGCCTGGGCTCATGATCCCTCACGCCAGCGTCCAGCGTCCTGTATTCCTCGTCGCTGATGTACGGCGGGTTGCTGACGATGATGTCATACGCCTCCGTCACGCTGCTCAGCATATCGCTCAAAAAAAAGCGTACGCTCACGCCTGAGGCTCTCGCGTTTTTCTGCGCCAGCGCCAGCGCCGCTTCGCTGATGTCGCACGCGTCCACGCGGGCTCCCGTCTCCGTCGCCAGCGAAATCGCGATACAGCCGCTGCCCGTGCCGATATCCAGCGCGGTACCATACCCTCTGGCTTTGATCAGCGCGATGGCTTCCTCCGCCACCAGCTCCGTCTCCTGCCGCGGTATCAGCACGTCCGGCGTCACGGCAAGCGTCAGATAGCGGAAATACGCCCTGCCTGTCACATACTCCACCGGCTCGCCGGCTGCGCACCGCCGGGCCATCGCGTCGATAACCGCCCGCTGCGCCGCGCTCATCGGCAGCGGCAGCAACACGTCGCCCAGCCCCACGCCCAGCGCTTCCGATACGATCACGCGCGCTTTGGCATCCGGCTCCGGTATGCCCGCGGCTTTAAGGCTGCGCCTCACATCCTGATAAGCGGCCCTTGCCGTGTTCATCTACAGCGCCTCGCCTGCCTCCGCGGAGGTTTCCGCAGTTTCCGCCGCCGTCCCCGTTTCCAGCTGCGCGGCGGCTGCCTCCGCCTTCTTCGCTTTGGGCCGCGCGTAGCTCTTCGCCAGAGCGTCCAGCTCCTCGGCGCTCATCTCGTCCATCGCCGCATAAAACGCCACGATGGCCACCTCGATCATGCTGTCGTCGGGCTGTGCGGTGGTCAGCTTCTGCAGCATCAGCCCCGGCCAGCGGATCACGCGGAAGAACAGATTGTCGCTCTTCGCCGCGAACTTTAAGAACTCATACGCCACGCCCGCCACCACCGGCAGCATCAGGAGCCGCAGGCCAATGCGCACGTACCACGCGCCGCCCCAGCCCAGCAGCGAAAACAACAGTATGGAGACCACCATCACCAGCAGCAGGTAGCTGGTCCCGCAGCGCGGGTGCAGCGTCCTGTATTTCCGGATGTTCTCCACCGTCAGATCTTCTTCATGCTCGTAGCAGTTGATGGTCTTGTGCTCCGCGCCGTGATACTGGAAGACGCGCCGGATATCCTTCACCAGCGTTACGGCCAGCACATAGCCCACGAATATCAGCAGCCGGATGCCCCCGTCCACCAGGTTCATCAGAAACTGCTGCGAACCGCTCAGCGTCACGGGCCCGTATATCCAGCCCTTTATCAGGTTGGTCAAAACGTTGGGCAGTATGAAAAACATGCCCACCGCCACCACCACGGACAGCAGCACCGCCAGCCCCATCGCGACGTCCATCCCGTCCCTGCCCGACTTTTTGGCGATAAAATGCTCCAGCTTGCTCGGCTTGTACTCCTCCGCCTGCTCGTCAAACAGCTTGGCGGACTTGGTAATAGTCTGCACGCCGAAGCCCAGCATGTCCACCAGCGACGCCACACCCCGCACGATGGGCAAGCCGAAAAACTTATTCCTTTTGGATATCGGCGTTACCGGCTGCTTCTCATAGACGATCTCGCCCGACGCTTTGCGCACCGCCAAGCCGCACATCGAAGGCGCCCTCATCATGACGCCTTCCAGCACACCCTGGCCGCCTATATCGCACTTACGCATTGTTTGTTCCTCGTTTCAAAAGCGGTGCAAACAGTATACATCATTCCCGGCAAAAATACTACCCTGCACACAGCCCGCTTTGCGCCATGCTCAGTAGTTTTCCGGATAAAATTCCACGTCGCTTTGCGCCACCCACTCGTCGGTGATCTCGTTCCACCTTTCCGACTGCAGAGTCGCCTTCAGCGTTTCATAGATCTCGTCCTTCACAGACTCATACGGCACCGGGCCGGCCACGGTGTCGCCCGCATACAGCAGTATGTGGTAACCGTAGTCGGTAGCAACCAGGTCCGAAATGTCGCCGACATTCGCGAGCGCGTACGCCCCTGTCACAAACGCCTTCATATACGAGCCCGAATCCTTGTATACTGGATAGCCGCCCTCCGGCATGCCGGTGTCCTCATTGTGCTGCGCGACGGCCTCGTCAAACGTCATCTCGCCAGACTGTATTTTCGCAAGCACCTCGTCCGCCTTGGCCTGAATATCCGCTAGCGCGCTTTCCAGCAGCAGGTCCGCCTGCGCGTCAAAGCCGTTGTCGCGCAGCAAGGCGACAGCGTCGCTGGCTTCCTCGTCGATTTTGATCAGCACGTGCTTTATCAGCCGCAGCCCGCCGGGCACATAATATATGGTGGTGCCGTCCATCACGGCGAACTCATACACGGTGGGGTCTTCCTCCATGTCCGCCTTGTCGGCCGCCACGTTCTCATCGTAGCTCTTTTTCACCTCGTCCTCAGTGGGCACCGCATCCGCCGTCAGCTCAGCCCACGCCGCCTCTTCAGCGACGGGCAGCCGGTAGCTGTCCAGCAGCTCTTCCCACGTCATGCCGGCTTTATCCAGCTCCTCCTGCAGGTGTTCCTGCATCACCTTATCCACCGCCGCGTCGTATTCCGCATCGGTATAATCGTCGCCCAGCATGTCCTGAATCTCGTCAAAATAGCTGGACTCGATATACGCTTTGAAACTCTCGGTCGCGCTCTGCTGGGCCTGGGCATTCTGCTCGGGCGTCAGGTTCATATACCCTTCTTCGGTGAGCTTTCTCTTCAGCACTTTCTCATAGACGAGCCGGCTGACCACGTCTTCCTTATAAAAATCCGCGTCAGAGCTGTCAGCAGAAATCCCGATGTAATCCAGAATCTGCGACAAAACCGTATAATACTCATCATATGTGATGGCCTCGCCGTTCACTTTTGCGACGATCACCTCCGCGCCGCTGCTCTCCGCGGGCGCTTCGGAACCCTGCTGGCTGCACCCGCCTAATGCCAGCGCCGCAGCCAACAGCAAACAAATAACCGCTGTAATCTTTTTCAACACACTTCCTCCTGGCGTTAGTCAGGTTTATTCTCACATACGTAAGCGACAATAACAATACGGGTTTATTAAACATTTTGTTAAATTACGATTATTCCTGCATATGCGAAGCGCTGGCAGTATCATCCGCGCTGTGATATAATAGCGCACGGGAGGCCTGAATGGAGAGTTTTGTCGAAAAAGCGATTGGCAGCATCAAACAGTTCTGGGACGACCTCGGCGCACGCTCCGGGGATATACTTTTCGCAATCGTCAAGATTGCCCTCATCATCCTTGCCGCATATATCGCCATCGTCGTATTCAGGCGCCTGTCCCGGCGGATACTGAAAGCCCGGGCAGCGCGCAAGCCTGGCTCGGCGGCGGCCCGCAAGGCCGAGACCGTGCGCACGGTGGTAGAATCCGTCATCAAATACGCCGTCTATTTCGTCGCTTTCATGAGCATACTCGGCGTGCTGGGTCTGGGCACGGCGGTCGCCTCGCTGCTGGCCGCGGCGGGCATCGGCGGCATCGTCGTGGCCTTCGGCGCACAAAGCCTCGTTAAGGACGTGTTCTCCGGCCTGTTCCTGCTGTTCGAAGGCCAATACGCCGTGGGCGACTATATCGAGGTGGACGGCGAGAAAGGGACAGTCACGGCCATCACGCTGCGCACCACCAGCCTGCGGCGGTTCACCGGCGAGGTGGTCACCATCCCCAACGGCAACATATCCAAGCTGGTCAACTACTCCACCGGCGACAGCGTGGCAGTGGTGGACATCTCCGTCACCTACGGCACTGACATCGAGAAAGCCTGCGCCATCATGCGGTCGGTGGGTTTAGAATATATGGCGTCACACGATAATATACTTGAAGAACCCCACGTTCTCGGTATAATTAAGCTGGAAGAATCTAGCATGGTGCTGCGCATGATCGCCCGCGTCAAGCCGCTCACCCACTGGGAAACGGAGCGCGCGCTGCGCCGCAGGATCGTGGAGGAGTTCGCCCGCAACCAGGTGGAAATACCGTTCCCGCACCGCGTGGTCATCAGCAAATAGGCGGAGGCCGGTATGGAGTATCATCTGAACGATATCGTACAGCTGAAAAAACCGCATCCCTGCGGAGAGAACAGATGGCGCGTGATACGCGTGGGCATAGACGTCAAAATAAGGTGCCTGGGCTGCCGCCATATCGTGATGCTTCCGCACGAGGTGTTTATCAAACGACTGAAAAGGATACTGCCTGATGAGCAACCAGATAACTGACGTGGAAGACAACCGGGAAGAAATATCGCGCATGCAGCGCAAAGCGGAGGATCGCAGGCGCGAGTTCTGGGGATGGGTGATATCGCTGGTCGCTGCGGTCGCCATCGCCCTGGCGCTGCGTTTATTTGTGTTCGAGTTCATCCGCGTGGACGGCGATTCCATGCTGCCCACGCTGCACACCAACGAATACGTGTTTATGGAGAAGGTGACCTACTGGTTTGATGAGCCGCGCTACGGCGACATCGTCATCTGCTATTACCCGCACCGCACGGAGACGTTCGTCAAGCGCGTCATCGGCACACCGGGCGACACCATCGAAATCAGGGACGGCACGCTCTACATCAACGGCGCTCCTGACACCAATTATTTCTCCGGTTATCTGGAACACAGCATGGAGCCCGTCACAGTGCCGGAGCATTCCGTGTTCGTGATGGGCGACAACCGCAACGCTTCGATGGATTCCACCAACGGCAGCATCGGGCCGCTGCCCGTCAATATGATACTCGGCAGGGCGGTGTTCGTCATCTGGCCGCTGGACCAGATCAGAGGGCTTTAATCTGCCACATAAATGCAAACAGCGCGGCCTTTTCTCGGCCGCGCTGTTGCCTTTTCAACAGTCTTAAACCTTTTGCTTGAATTCGATGGACAGGCCGTCGGGATCGTAGACGTAAAAATACCTGTTCAGCGGGTCCGGGTTACGGATGTCCGAGGGGTTCAGCCCTTCTTCCTGTGCTTTTTTGTGCAGCGCATCCACGTCCTCAGTCTGGAAGCATATCGTAAGCCCCTTCGCTTCCACTTTGACGCCCTCTTTAATACAAATCAGCTCAATCTGCGTCGCGCACTCTTTATCCGCCAGAAATGCAACTTCCCACTCGTCCGACTTTAATCTGTTGAGCACTTTCAGCCCCACAAAATTGCGGTAGAACGCCAGCGATTTCTCTATATCTCTCACACGGAGCATCAACTGATAAAAATGCATGCCGCTCTCCTTTCAGAAAGAGAGTAAAAAAGTTTTGTGCCAAATGCCAAAAACGCGCAGACCCGTGTTCTGCGCGCCTATTCCTAGCTTTGTGTCAATATGCCCGTACAGCCCTCAAGGTTACACCTCTTCAAACATATCCTTGGAAGCGCCGCACAGCGGGCATACCCAATCGTCAGGCATATTCTCCCAGGCCGTGCCGGGCGCCACGCCGTTGTCCGGATCGCCCTCTGCCGGGTCGTACACATAGCCGCAAACGGTGCATTCGTATTTCTTCATCGCCATTTTCTCCTTACTCATTTTTATTTTGAAAATAAGCGTTGAGCTTGTCCACCAGGGTGTCCACATCAAAGCCGTGCACAGCAGCCGCTTGCTCGAGGGTCTCTCCAGCGGACGCCGGGCAGCCCACACAGTGCATGCCGGCTTCCATCAGCACCATCGCGCATCCGCGGTCCATCATCAGCAGCTGACCAATCGTCATATCCTTGGTAATCGTCGCCATCATCTTTTCCCCTTTTGATCTGTTGTAGTGTTTCGGCGGTCAGGTGGTTCTAAGCAACTTGTTCCCGCATTTCGAACACTTGATGGATACCTTGCCTTTGCCCCGCGGAACGCGCAGCTTCTGGCCGCATTGCGGGCATTTAAATATCTTATACTGCTTTGCCTGCTGCCGACGCGTATTAATCCTATAATACCATGTTTTCGCATTATTAACCAGCCTCAGCAGCACTAAATTTTCCCGGCGCCGCTTCTCAATATTCTTGGAAAACATACGCCATACCGCGAAAACTGTCAGGATGATACATATGATAAACATATAGGACCATGGAATAAAGCTCAGCACCATAGCTGCAATGAGCAGCGCAAAAGAAAGGTGATCGGGGCCGTTCCGCCCGAAAAATATCCGGCCAAACATATATGTCACTCCTTCAGATAGCAGTGTCGCAATCCATGCCCACGCCGCAGGTGATAATCAGCTCTGGCGTGCGTACTTCCCGGTAGAACGCGATGAAATCTTCCACGCTGTCCACCATCTCCGGCACCATGATACCGGCCCGGCCGATGTCGTTTGCCATATGCACATCCCCGCCCGCGATAATCATGACGTCGTGCTTCGCGGCAAACTTCAGCGCCAGAGGGTTATGGCTCCTGTTTCTCGGCTGCGCGTTGACAATCTCGATGCCGTCAATATACGCCGGGTTTTCGGGCGAAAGCCCAGAGCGGTACGGGTGCGCCTGAAACACCAGGAACCCGTTCTCGTGCATCAGCCGATAAAACTCGGGCAGGGGCAGCCGGTAAATCGGCCCCGCCGAGATGATAAACTCCTCGTCCGGTCCGTACACCAGAAACTCGACCGGTGAACCGTCCAGCTGCACCTCCAGCCCCAGAAACACCTTGACGCCGATCTTGTCCCCGTGCCGTTTCGCCGCCCGGTAGCCCATGAGATAGCGTGCGGCCTTCTCCTCCCAGGGCAGCGCTGCCATCGCGCCCCTTTCAAAAAACCAGGAGTAGAAATGATCCGTGATAAACGTCCCCGCGTAGCCGGCCGCCTTTATGCCTTCCACTACCTCCACGGCAGACAGCACGCCGCAAGGGCTGGTCTCCGCCGTATGGCAGTGCGTCTCAAACTGATCGTACTTCATCATAGCTTTAACATCATCATACTCGAAAAATCGGTACAAAATATGAATTGTGCGCTTGTTTCACACATTGTTTACAAACTATAAGGGACACACTGATCAATAAGGCTTTTGCGTTCCCGATATGCAAAACATGGGGATAAAACCCCAATTATCGAGAATATTTATGCCTTATCACCGCCCTTTTTCGGGTG
>JBMNOT010000066.1:0-10313 GCA_050943225.1 Christensenellales bacterium
AACTGGGCGCCAGGGTGATTATGACGCGCACCACCCACGATGTGGATATCTCCAATGCCCAGCGGGCGCAGATGATGAACGCGGAGATGGTGGATTGCTGGCTGCGCATCCATGCGGACGGTAACGACAACCCGGCTGTGCACGGCGTCAGCATGCTGGCGCCCGCGCGGGGCACGATGAACACGACGGACACCAGCGTGCAGGCCGCCAGCGTGGATCTGGCGAATGCGCTGCTTGCCCCCGTGATTGCCACCACCGGGGCGAAGAACAACGGTGTGGCGCTTCGGTCGGACCAGACCGGATTTAACTGGTCGGCCGTGCCGGTTTGCACCATCGAAATGGGCTACATGACCAACGAGAGGGAAGACCGGCTGCTTGTGACCGACGACTATCAGAACAAGATCGCGAATGCTTTGGCAGAGGGTTTTGCAAACTATTTTAAGTAGGGCGCTCGGTTGTGAAACGGGCTGCTCTACGGTATGGTATATAATATCGGAGGAGAGCGCTGCGAGCCATCGGCCCGCAGCCAAAACGGCAGCCCTGCTGATGTGATAAGAGGAGTACCATTTGAAGGATCCGCTTTTTTGGCAGCTTCTGCTGCAGCTTATACTGATACTGATCAATGCATTCTTTTCCTGCAGCGAGATCGCCATCATTGCGATCAACGATGCGAAACTGAAGCGCATGGCCGATTCCGGGGAAAAGCGCGCGGTGGCGCTCGCAAAGCTGGTCAAGCAACCCGCGCGGTTTCTCGCCACCATCCAGGTGGGCATCACGCTGGCGGGCTTTCTGGGCAGCGCGTTTGCGGCGGAAAACTTTGCGGACAGAATCACGGCGGCGCTGGTTAACGGCGGGGCCAAAATAGACCCGGGCACGCTGCATACCCTGATACTCATCGCCATCACGCTGATACTGGCATATTTCACGCTGGTGCTGGGGGAGCTGGTGCCCAAGCGCATCGCGATGAAAAAGCCGGAGCCCATCGCGCTGGCGGTGGCGCACGTCATCTATTTCTTCTCCAAGGCGGCCACGCCTTTGGTTTGGCTGCTCACCAAATCCACCAACGGATTGCTGCGCCTGCTGCGCATCAACCCGCAGGCCGAGGAAAACCAGGTGACGGAGGAAGAGATCCGCATCATGGTGGATTTGGGCGAGGAGAAGGGCGCAATCGCTCGCGAGGAAGGGGAGATGATCGACAACGTGCTGGAACTGTCGGAAAAGACCGCAGTGGAGTTGATGACGCCGCGCCCCGACCTTGAGGTGCTCTGGCTGGAAGACCCGCCTGAGAAATGGGAAGAGACGATATTTTCCACCAACCGTTCGCGCTATCCCGTGTGCGGCGAGGATATGGACGAGGTGGTGGGCGTTCTTCACGTGCGGGACTATTTTAAAAACCTGCGCGACAAAAAGCCGGTGTCGCTTAAGGATTTGCTGCGGCCCGCATACCTCGTGCCCGAAACGGTGCCTGCCGACATACTTCTGCGCGAGATGAAGCTCAACAAGACGCACATGGCAATAGTTGTGGACGAATACGGCAGCACCAGCGGCGTCGTCACGATGGAAGATTTGCTGGAGGAGATCGTCGGCGATATCGAGGACGAGCACGACGACGAGGAGCCGGATATCGTGCCGCTGGGCGACGGGCGTTGGCGCGTGCGCGGCTCCACGGATTTGGCGTCGCTGTCCGAGGCGGTGGGCTTTGAGCTGCCCGAGGGGGATTACGATACGCTGGGCGGGCTCATCTATTCGCGGCTGACCAGCATACCGGAAGACGGCGCTCACCCCGAGGTGGACATCGCCGGTCTGCACATCCGCGTGGAGGAGCTGGCGGACCATCGCGTGGAATGGGCCGAAATCGTTAAAAAAACGGCGCAGCCGGATAAGGACAAGCAATAATAGAGGATAAGCAATAATAAATAATACATAATATATAAGTTATGTGTTTATATATGAGTATATGCTTTTGTGAAGGGGGAAGGGGAGCTTATGCAAGACGGACACATAGTAGTGCTCAACGGCGGGCAAAAGGAAGTGGCATACGAGAAAGGCACTCGGCTCTGGCAGCTGGCTGAGCAGGCAGGCGTAAAGGACGTGGTGTGCGCGCTGATGAACGGCCGCATCGTGTCGCTGGCGGACGAACCGGAGCCGGGCGCTGAGGTGCGGTTCCTGTCTCCGCGGGACAGCGAGGAAGCTTCCCGCGTGTTCCTGCGCGGTGCGACTTTTTTGCTGTACCGGGCCGCGCGCGAGCTGTTTCCTGAGCGCACGCTTATTGTGGAGCACATGCTGTGCGGCGGGCTGTACTGCGAGCTGACGGACATGCAGCCGGGCGACGCTGCGCTGCTGCAGCGGCGGATGGACGAGCTGATCGCGGCGGACGAAGATTTCGTGCTGACCAAAATGCCCGTGGAGCAGGCCCGCAAAATCATGCTGGAAGAAGGGCTGGCCAGCAAGGCGGCGCTGCTGGAATACCGGCCGTTCAACTTCTACCGGCTCTACGCGTTCGGGCCGTTTCACAACTATTTTCACGGCATAATGCCCAAAAGCGCGGGGTACCTGAAGGGCGCGCGGGTGCACCCGTACGACGGCGGGCTGATACTCACGTACCCCACGCCGTACCTCGAGGCGGGCACGCCCATCATCCGCCAGCCCAAGTACGGCAGGGTTTTCCGACAGGCGGAGAAGTGGGCGAGCATTCTGGGCGTCTCGTACGTCGCAGACCTCAACAACCTGCTGCGAAACGGCGGCATCGAGGAATTCATCAACGTCAATGAAGCGCTACACGAGCGCACCATCGCGGAGATCGCGCAGACCATCGCCTCGCAGCCGCGCGTGCGCATCGTGCTGGTGGCCGGGCCGTCGTCATCCGGTAAAACCACGTTCGCGTCCCGCCTTGCCGTTCACCTCAAGGTGCTGGGCAGGCGCTGCCAGCCGATATCGGTAGACGATTATTACAAAGACCGCGAGGACATACCGCTCATGCCGGACGGAAAGCCGGATTTCGAATGTATCGAGGCGCTGGATACCGAAAAATTAAGCGAAGACCTGAACCTGCTGCTCTCCGGCGAGGAAGCCAGAATACCGCGTTTCGATTTCATCGAGGGCCACCGCTGCGGTCTGGTGCCGCTGCGCATCCGCGACGACATACTCATCATCGAAGGCATCCATGGCCTGAACAACGCCCTTACGGCAGGCGTGGACGACGCTTACAAGTTCCGCATATTCATATCGCCGCTCACCACGCTCAATATCGACAGCCACAGCGTGGTGATCCCGGAGGACATGCGCCTTTTGCGCCGGCTGGTGCGCGATAAACGCACGCGCGGCTATTCCTTCGCGCAGACACTGGCCATCTGGAATTCGGTGCGCCACGGCGAGTACAAATATATACTGCCTTATCAGGAAAACGCGGACGTCATGTTCAACTCTACGCTGCTTTATGAGGGGCTGATACTGAAAAAGTATGCGTATAGCGAACTGAAATCCATCATGCCGGACATGGAAAACTATCCGGAAGCGCTCGGTTTGTTAAAATTTTTAAACTATTTTTTGACGCTCGACGACGAAAGCCTTGTGCCGCGGCAAAGCATTTTGCGTGAATTTATCGGCCGGTAATTAATTGCCAGCGCACGCTCTTCATAAACGGCCTCCTGTTTGTGAACACTATAAGCAAAGGAGGCGGATTGAATGAAGAAAGCATTGATTGTATCAATCATTGTCATGCTGCTGATTTTTGCAGCAGCGGGCTGCACACGAAACAATACGCCGGGCAATACAGTGGGGCCGCCAGCAACGATGGTTCCCGATGTAACGGATGACATCCTTCCGGACATCACTAACCCGCCGACGGCCACCGATACCCCCGACGTCACGGTTTCTCCCGACGTCACAGTTTCTCCCAACGATATGGCTTCTCCGGGGCTGTCGCCTGGCGTCACGGTTTCACCAACCGCGACAACACCGCCGGCTGCCGGCTGATTTTTCAGTACGGCAGACCAAAAAGGGAGATGCTTCGCCTTTGCGCGGGGCATTTCCTTTTTTCGTTACCATTGCCTTATTGCGGCGAAGCGGCCCATTCGATATAATGTATACAAATTACAAAAAAGGAGCTTTGCCCCTGTTTTAAACCGTCAGCATGGAGGAAGCTCCGGGCATCAAATATACAAACGCAAAAACTGGATAGCTGAAAAGTGGACAGGAGGCTAATATGTATTGCCGGCAATGTGGTCATAAGATGGCAGACGGCGAGTGCTTCTGCACGCAGTGCGGCACGCCTGTGTCTGGGGTAAGCCGTCCGGCGGATGGACGCGGGGGAATATGAGCGGGCGCGCAATGGCTTTGCCGCGCTGGGCTCTTACCGGGACGCGGAGGACAAGGCGCAGGAATGCCGGAACATCATGGATTACAACGAAGCGCAGAGCCTGATGAACGCGGAGGAGTATTCTCAGGCGCGCGACCGGTTTGCTGCGCTGGGCAATTACCGCGACGCGCGGGACAAAGCAAAGCAGTGCCAGAACATATTAGACTACGATGCGGCGCTGGCGGCGATGGACGAGGGCCGTTACGCGGACGCCAAGAATATATTCGACAGGCTGGGCGATTATTCTGACTCTGTACGGCTCGCGGAGGAGTGCCAGAACCACATCGACTATATCGCGGCGGACGAGGCGTTTAACAGCGGGTTCTATTACACCGCATACAAGGCGTTTTCGCTGCTCAGCGGTTTTTCAGACGCTTCCGCCCGTGCCCAAGATTGCATACAAACCCCGCCGGATAGCGGCGAACTGCATCACCACCCGGATTATGCCAAAAAGATATCCATCTATATCAGGAATAAGGGAAACAGCCTCGGTCTTATGGTCAAGTTCTACGCGGTGGACAGTTCAGAGCTGGTATCCGTCGTATACGTCGCGCCGGGCAAGAAGGTGAAAATCCGCCTGCCGCGCGGCAAATACATGTGCAAATTGGCTTGGGGCCCTCAATGGTTTGGAGAAAAGGAATATTTCGGGGACAACGCGTTTTACGAATGGGACTACGAGGAGTGGGAGCTAAGGTCTGGGTACTATTACACTTATGACATCACCACGCCGGATGCAAACGACATCACAAAAGGGTCGCTGACCTATCAGGACTATTAGCGCTGCGCACCGGGCGTTCAGCAACGTAAGATAACGGCGCCGCGGGGGCTTTCGCTTGCGGCGCTGTGTTTTACCGCGCGCGGGTGGATTATGGTGCGCGCGTCGTGTATAATGGAACTCATCATACCAGCCGCAAACGGAGATGCCGAATGAAGGAAAAAAAGAAAAGCAAAAGGGTAATCGGCACTGTGGTGGCCGTCGTGATGGCAGTTCTGATGCTGCTGTTTGCGCTGCTGCCATATTTGCTGCGCGGCTGACCGGCGGCCCATCAACAGACGGAGACCCCGAGAGGATACGCCTTTCAGGTGAGAACTGACGCATGAAAATCATTTTTGCCATCATCGAGATCGCCGCGTTCGGGAGCGCCACCTGGCTGGCCGCGGCGCGCTTTTTTCGCCGGGACGACGGCGGCAGCGCTACGCCTGTACGGCTGGGCGCGAAAACGACAGCTTTTCTCTTCGCCGCGGCGCTGGCTTCCCGTATCGTGCTGCTGCTTTTGTGCTGGGGCGCGGCGAACCTTTCGGGCTCCGGCCAGCCGCTCGCCGAAACATGGAGCCGGTGGGACGCGCTGCAATACCTGCGTATCGCCACCCAGGGCTATTACGATGCGGCGGACGGCTGGATCCGCATCGTGTTTTTTCCGCTGTATCCCGCTGCGGTGCGTCTTCTCAACCTCTTTATCGGCCACGAGCACATCGCGGCGCTCGCGGTATCGTGGCTGTGCCTTGGCGGCGCGTGCGTCTTTTTGTATAAGCTGGTGCTGCTGGACGCGGACGCGGCGGCGGCGCGGCGGGCCGTCAAATTCCTGCTGCTGTTTCCCGTCACCGTGTTTCTGGGCGCGCCATTCTCGGAATCCATGTTCCTGCTGCTATCGCTGGCGTGCGTCTACTTTGCGCGCACCGGCCGGTTTCTGGCGGCGTGTGCGCTGGGCGGCCTGGCGGCGCTGACGCGCAGCGTGGGCGTGCTGCTGGCCGTGCCGGTGCTGCTGGAGATGCTGGGTGCTTACGGGCTGACGCCCAAAGGGTGGAACCGGCGCGGCGCAGACTCCGTGCGGCGTTTCCTTTACCGCGCGCCTGCTCTGCTGCTGATTCCGCTGGGCACCGCGGCGTACCTCGTGATGAACCATGCGCTCACCGGTGACGCGCTGCTGTTTCTTCAAATGCAGAGCGAGAAATGGAGCCAGAGCTTCGGCAGCTATGCCAACACGCTGGGCGTTACCTGGTCCACGCTGACAGGCGGCGACTATATACTGCGCGACAAACTGCTGCTGTGGGGCAGCCAGCTTATCGTGCTGCTCGCCGGCGCGCTGGCGCTGCCCGCAATGGCGCGGAAGCTGCGCGTGTCGTACAGCCTTTTTGCCATAGCGTATGTGTACGTCATATTTGCGCCCACGTGGCTGCTGTCCGGCTTCCGCTATTACATGGGGCTGTGGGTGCTGTACCCGGCGCTGGCGCTTGCGGCGCGGCGGGAATGGCTGGACTCTGCCCTAACCGTGCTGTTTGCGCTATTGGCGCCGGTATACGCGTATGCCTTCTCGATGGGCTGGCTGGTGTTCTGATACAAACGCAGCCTGAGAGCGCTTTGATACAGCCCATAATATTTTTTTTGCCAGACGGGTAAACGTCTGTTGTTTTACACGTATATATGATAGACTAGTGATACAATTATCTTTATTTTCTTGTTTGATAACCGAGGGGATTTTTATGACGACAGGGCTTAACTTCTGGGATCATGGCGTTTGGGCGCTGATGATCGAACTGACCATACTGCTGGTGGGAATGCTGACGGCGAACATGCTGCGGCGGCTCATCAAACCGCTCAGGCAGTCGCTGATACCCAGCGCAGTGCTGGGCGGATTTCTGGTGCTGATTGGCAATCTGATCTATAGAGAGATCGCCGGCGAATCGCTGTTCGCCAAAGTGACAATGGAAACGCTGACTTACCACGGGCTGGGGCTGGGCTTTGTGGCCGTGGCGCTCAGACAGACGGAACGCGTGAAAAACCCCAAGGCCAACACCGATATATTCAACTTCGGAGTGACCACCGTATCGGGTTATCTGCTGCAGGGGCTTTTGGGCCTTGCCATAACGCTGGGGCTGTTTTACGCGATGGGCAACTGGCCAGCTTCCGGCCTGCTGCTGCCCATGGGTTACGGGCAGGGGCCGGGGCAGGCGTATAACTGGGGCCATATCTACGAGACGGCGACGGCAAATGATTTGGGGCAGTTTCAATACGGCAGCAGCTTTGGACTCACCGTGGCCGCGATGGGCTTTATCGCCGCGAGCGTGGGCGGCGTGATATACCTGCACCGGATGAAGAGCAAGGGCTTTGTCAACCCGCGCGTCGAGAACGCCGACGAGATGGAAGACCTCTCCGCCGAGACCATCACCCGAAAGGGCGAGATACCGCTGTCGGAATCTCTGGACAAGCTGACTGTGCAGATCGGCATGGTGGTGTTCACCTATATGGCGGCCTATGCGTTCATGTATCTGATATCGCTTGGGCTTGATAGCTTGGGCGGCTTTTTTGCCGATACCATCAAGCCGCTGATATGGGGCTTCAACTTCCTGATCGGCACGGTTATGGCCATACTCTTCAAGCTGATACTGCGCAAGCTCACCAATAAGGGCGTCATCCGCCGCCAGTACCTCAATAACTTCATGCTGTCGCGCGTCGCCGGCGTCATGTTCGACCTCATGGTGGTGGCGAGCATCGCTGCGATCGAGCTTACCGCGTTTGCGCACAGCGAATTTATCATACCGCTGGTGGTGATATGCGTGCTGGGCGGGGTGGCCACCTATTGGCAGACAAACTTTATCTGCAAGCGGCTGTTCCCCGAATACCGGCATGAAGCGTTTCTCGCGCTGTACGGCATGCTGACCGGCACCGCCAGCACCGGCGTGATTCTGGCCCGCGAGATCGACCCGCTGTTTAAGACGCCCGCCGCGAGCAACCTCGTCTATCAGCAGCTGTGGGCCATCGTGTTTGGCTTCCCGATGCTGCTGCTGTTGGGCTTTGCGCCCAAAACCCTCGGCAACACCTGGATCACGCTGGGCGCGCTGCTGGTGCTGCTCGTGCTGATGACCGTGATACTGTTTCGGGATCAGATATTCCGCAAACGCGCGGTCAAGCGGGGCTGAATCAGCCTCGCCGGGTCAATTCGCTGACGGCTTCCTCAACGGAGGGCGTAAAAAGAACGTGCCCGCTCCGGTTGGATTCGCGTATAAAGGCCTTAAGGCTGTCGCTCTTAAAACCGGAGAAATCCCCGACGATGGCGGCGCGCATGCCGTAATTGACGAACTTTTGCAGCATCTCTCCCGCGAAGCCCGTTTTGAGCGAGAAGAAATCGCGAGAAAGCCGCTCCATCGGTATGACCACCCCGGACGCGCCTTGGTATGACGCAGTTGCGATCAGATCCAGCGCGTCCTGCACGGTGGCGATAAAGCCATCTTCCAGCACCGCGGCCGTTGCGCTGCCTGCAGTTACATATCTCAATTCCATTTTTTGATTCTCCTTTCAGCCCAACATACCATTTATTCGGCGGTAACGCAACGGCGTACTGCACACTATTTCTATGCTTTCATATGATAAATATATAACTAACCCTGCTTACAGACAGGGAAAAGAGCAGAGTCAAGGAGATATGGAGAAATGATGGAGAATGTCGGTATGATGGCTGCGGGGAGTACCTGTATTCCCCTGGAAACGCCCATCGAAAACGTTCGTCTCGCTCATGCTTATGTGCCCTGGCAGCTGCTGTGCGGCACGATGTCGCCGATACAGTCGCTGAAGGCCGGCACCATATTCCCTGAACTGACTGGCCACTACGGGGTCTGGTGAGGAGGAATGGCGATGAACAGAGACGAAATGCTCAATGCGCTCACGGCCATGGATTTCTATGCCGTGGACATGGCGCTTTACCTTAATACGCATCCGGACGATACCGAGGCATTGGCACGGTACAACGCTATCGTAAACGAGGCCAACACCCTGCGCCAAAGCTATGAACAGCAATTTGGGCCGCTTTATTCTTTCCGGTCCTGCAGTGCTGCTCCATGGCAATGGATTAACGATCCTTGGCCATGGCAGGCCCAATTCAACTTCACGCTGGGAGGAGATGATAAGTAATGTGGATATATGAAAAGAAGCTGGAGTACCCCATCAAGATCAAAAACCCGAACCCAAGGATGGCCAAGTATATCATCAGCCAGTACGGCGGGCCGGACGGCGAGCTTGCCGCGTCGCTCAGGTATCTCAGCCAGCGGTTTTCCATGGTGACGCCGCAGGCCAAGGCGACTCTGAACGACATTGGCACAGAGGAGCTGGCGCACCTGGAAATGATTGGCACAATGGTGAAGCAGCTCACGGAAAAAGCGAGCGTCGAGGAGCTGGAAAGGGCGGGACTCGGCGCATATTTTACCGATCACGACAGAGCCGTCTATCCCGTCAGCGCTTCGGGAACTCCCTTTACCGCGGCTTACCTGCAGTCCAAGGGAGACCCCATTACAGACCTATACGAAGACATGGCGGCTGAACAAAAGGCCAGGTCCACATATGAATACCTGATACAGTTAGCGGACGACCCCGACGTGATAGACCCCTTAAGGTTCCTGCGCGAAAGGGAAGTCGTCCACTTCCAGCGGTTCGGCGAGGCGCTGCGCCTCGTGCAGGATTACCTGGGCGACAGGAAACGCGTCAGCATGCGCATGCCGGATAAGAAACGATAGTCCGTCCCATGGGGCGTTTATATAGATATCTGTAATCTGTACGGATGTGTGCAAAAGCGGGCGATACGCCCGCTTTTGCTTTGCATTTTGATGCTGCGTATGGTAAAGGCACACTCCCGCCCAAAACAATCCAGTAAAGAAACTGGGCGAGAATGACGATATTTTCAATATGGCATAGTATATGCAGGGACGCTGGATATGATCACGGAGGATCGTTATGCGCATCAGGAACAGCCTCATCGCGCTGTTCATTCAACGTATCTACAATGGGCACAACAATGCGATGAGCAAAGCGACTGGACGAATATCCTCAGGCGCCCGCATCAATTCCGCGGCGGATGATGCGGCCGGTTTGGCGATCTCCGAAAAAGTGCGCGCGCGTATCCGCAGCTTGAAAGCGGCGATGCGCAGCAGCGAAGACGGGGTCTCGCTGATACAGACGGCGGAAGGC
>JBMNOT010000067.1:0-10292 GCA_050943225.1 Christensenellales bacterium
ATAATAATTCTCTGAAAGGCGGCGCGAGCTATTACGCCGGCGGCTGGAAGACGTTCGGCAGCGGCGTAACCGAGACGAGCATGGAGCTTCTGACGGGCAGCTACACATTCAAGGTAACCTACCTTGGCGCATCGATACAGAAGTCTCAGAACATCGGCGAGGATCCGGTGGTCGAATTCAGGACAGTGCCGGTGACGGTTGTACTCAAGAGCTCTGACGATAAGCCTCTTGAAGGCACTGCATCCTTCTACGCAGGCGGCTGGCAGGAGATCGGCCCGACCGGAACCCTGATTGAACTGCTGCCGACGAGCTACACGTTTAAAGTCGAATACGGCGGCGCCTCCATCCAGAAGTTGCAGGCTCTTGAACAGGGTGTAACAAATGTGGTGTTGTTCAAAACCAAGCCGGTGCTGGTGAACATGTACACCAAGGTCAAGGTATTTGGGTTAACCGTTAAGGTGCCTCTCATCGGCGGCAAGCTGTCCTACTATGCTGGCGGATGGAAAGAGATGGGTAAGGCGCCAGAGCTGAAGGAGATGCTGCCCACAAGCTACACGTTTGCTCTGGAGTTTATGGGTCAGCGTCAGCAGAAGGCCCAGAATGTAGCCGACGATGCCCTTGTGGAATTTGAGATTCCGGTGGATCTTTACCTCAAGGCGCTTAAAGAGGGCAAGATCTGAGCCGACAGGGCGGGAACGCCCGTAACACAGAAACCTATCCAAAGGGGAGCGGCGAATCTGCCGCTCCTGTTTTTGTGCGGGGGATTGGGCCCTGAATAGTTTCCAAACGCCATACTGGACGTGCACCGTGCGCAGCCTTATAATGGGAACAGCGACTGATGTGAAAGGATACGGCATTGGACAGACTGGAAGAGTTGCTGCTAAGCTGGAACGCGCTGGTGATATTCCGGGGGCTTAAATCGGACGGCGTGCTGAGCCGGCTTGCCGCGCTGCTGTCCGCAAAGGAGGAGAGCGCGGCGCGCCGGGTGGATGCGTACGCGGCTTTCGCCGAAGCGCTGTTCGCGCATACGTGCAGCCTGACGGAGTACGTGAAAAGGCGCGTGCTGGAGGATGATAACTTCTACATCCGGCGCTGCGCGCAGGGGCTGCCCATAGAACCGGAGCTGGAGGCGTGCCTGAAAGCGGAGCTTCATACGCTGGGCGAGCTGGCGGCACTGGACAGCGATACGGTGCGCAAAAGCATTGGATACGAAGGGTATCTGCCCGCTTGGCGGACGGAGCCGGTTGACCTGGAAGCGGAGTACCGGACTCATCTTAGCGGGTTGAACACGCGGGGCTTTGGCATATACGCCGCCTACCGCATGTTTGCCGTGCGGCAGGGCGTCATCACTCCGGTGAGAAACCCGGACGACGTGCGGCTTGCTGACCTGAAAGGCTATGAGCGCCAGAAGCGGGCCATCGTGGACAATACGCTGGCGCTGCTTAACGGGCAGCCCGCCGCCAATGTGCTGCTGTACGGCGATGCGGGCACAGGCAAGTCGTCCACCGTAAAAGCGCTGGTCAACGAGTATGCGGACCGCGGGCTGCGGCTGGTGGAGATCGGCAAGGCGCAGGCGGGCGACATCCCTGCGGTGCTGGACGAGCTGCGCGTGAGTCCCTTAAAGTTCATACTGTTCATCGACGACCTGTCGTTCGCTCAGGAGAACGATGATTTCTATTCCCTCAAGGCGGTGCTGGAGGGCTCTGCCTCCGCGCGCACCGGCAACGTGGCTGTATACGCGACCAGCAACCGGCGGCATCTTATCAGGGAGCGCTTTTCGGAACGCGAGGGCGACGATGTGCACCGCAACGAGACGATACAGGAGCTGACGGCGCTTTCTGCGCGGTTTGGGCTGACGCTGGGGTATTTTAAGCCAAACAGGCGGGAATATCTCGAAATCGTTCGCGCGCTGGCGGAGGATTACGGCATCAATATGGACACGACAGCGCTGGAGGCCGGGGCGGAACGGTTTGCGATTTCGGGACGCAGCCCCCGGGCCGCGCGGCAGTATATCGACTCGCTGAGGAGGGGGTGACCATGGCCAGTATCATCATCACGGGCGGTAACGCCGGCATCGGCTATTACATGACAAGGCAGTTCCTGGAGGACGGCCATTGCGTGGCGGTGCTGGATGTCAGTACCGACAGGCTGGAGCCGCTGGAACTGGAATATGATGGGTCGCTGGTCATCTGCGCGGGGGACGCGGCGGACGAAGCGGATGTAGCGCGCTGCCTGACCAAGGTGAACGGGCTGTGGGGCGGCGTGGACATTGCGATTCATAACGCGTGCGTCTGCGTGTTCGCGCCCTTCGATAAAACGTCGGAGGCGGACTTAAAGCGCGTGCACGAAGTCAACTTCGGCGGCGCAGTGAATCTGGCACGGTGGGCGCTGCCGATAATGAAAAGGCAGAAGTTCGGACGCCTGTGTTTCGTCAGCTCGGGCGTGGGGGTGACTGGGATGGACGGTTTATCGGCCTACGCCTCCAGCAAAGGGGCGATTGAGGCGCTGGCGCGCTGCCTGAGATTGGAGTGCGCCGGGACGGGCGTGAGCGTGCACCTGCTGCACCCGCCGCTGACGCGCACCGATTCGTCGTCGCCGCTACCTGTGCCGCCGCAGATGATGGCGGAGCCGGAAAAGGTAGGGTGTGCGCTGGCGCGCCGCATCGAAAGCAATAGTTTCGTCATTACCACCGGGATAAGGCAGCGGCTGATGGTGGGGCTGGCTTACCATCTGCCGGGTTGGGTGGGACGGCTGATGAGCATGGCAGCCAAGCGCGCACGCGAGAAGAGCAGCAGTACGGCTGCCAGACCGGCTGCAGAGCGCCGGGCTAAGGCGAAGCCGGCGGGTTCCAAAGCTAAGCAGAGCCGCTCCGCCGATATGTGATCGCCAGCTATTCTATTACTTTATTGCAGAACTTCTGAACGGCAATATCTGCGCGCGACCTCAAGTAAAATTACAACGAAAGGACTGCAGGGAATGCCTTCGCTTAAGACAAACGCGATGCGCGTGCTGGAAGCAGCCGGCATCCGCTATACTGCCCATGGATACCAGCCGGACGGCGCGATAGACGGATTGTCCGTCGCGCACAAGATAGGCAAGCCTGAGGAACAGGTGTTCAAAACGCTGGTGGCTCAGGGAGCAAGCCGCGAATACTACGTGTTTGTGATCCCGGTGGTGCTGGAGCTGGATCTGAAAGCTGCGGCAAAGTCCGTGGGCGAGAAGTCGGTGGAGCTGATACGCGTGGCGGACATCAATAAGGTGACAGGATATGTCCGCGGGGGCTGCAGCCCTATTGCCATGAAAAAGCATTACCGCACCGTGGTGGACAGCCACTGCGTGTTGCAGGAGACCATCATCGTAAGCGCCGGCAGGATCGGCCACCAGATCGAAATAGCCCCGGACGACCTTATCAGACTGACCGGCGCGACCATTGAAGACATAGCGCATTAGAGTTTATCATAAAGTCAACAGAATACGGGGGGACGGGGGAGCAGGATGACGCAGAGCGACAAAATGCAGGCGGCGCTATTGGAGCGTGTGGTCCCGAAGCTGATGGAACAGGGCTTTGCCGGGGAATACCCGCACTTTCGCCGGGTATTCGGCGACAGGATTGAGCTGCTGGGCTTTGTGCAGCACCAGTATGGCGGAGCTTTCAACGTTGAGGTATCGGTCATATTCCCGCAGCGACCCAAAGAGTCCAACCATACTCTGCAGGGGCTTGAGCCGCCGGAGAAGGCGACGGTGTTTTCTGCCCGCAAGCGGTTCCGGCTGAATGGCATGTTTAACGGCTGGTTTTACTACACCGACGTCTATAAATCCACGCGGGTGTTTGCAAACAAACAGACGTATGAAACATTTGAACCGGTGGGTGAGCAGAGGAAACGCAGCTTTCTCCCCGGCCCGAATCAGGTGCTGGTGCAGCAGGCGGACGACGCCCTGTTTGCAAGGATCGCGGATGAGGTAAACAGGCAGCTGGAAGACGCTTACGCCTGGCTGGAGAAGCACAACACCCCGGCCCGGCTCAGAAAGGCCAAATGACGCCGCGCATTATTATCAGGTACATCGTTTAGCAGGCGCGAAACCAAAGAGAAGTTTGCATGGTAGACATAGCCGCAAAAGTCGTATCAGCTGTTTTCGGCTTGGGTGCGGCCTTGCGGCTTATTTTTGCGCTCGGGCACGGCTGGGGGCAACTCCTGCGCGTCAAAAAGCTGGATTTTGCCGTATTCCCCGTCGTAGCCCGGCTGGATATCCGCCTGGCCGCTGCGCAGCCGGCGGATGCCCTCGGCGATGCGCTCGCCTACATGGCGGGCGATATCCTCCAGCGGCGCTTCGCGCAGTATGTACAGCTCCGGACCCAGCCCGCGCAGCATGGCGTCGTACTGCACGCGCACTTTTTTGCTGGCCGGCGTCACGCCGAGCGAGGCGGCGATCACCTCGCGCAGCGCGATGAGGCTTTCGAAGTATTGCACGCGGGGCGGCTCCGCATCCTCCGCCCGGTCCGCCAGCGCTTCCACACGGTGCAGCACGCCCACGGTGATGCGCCCGCCGCACACGGGGCAGACGCCGCCGGCAGCCATGGTTTCGGACGGCTTCATGCGCACCCCGCAGCTGCGGTGCCCGTCGTAGTGGTATTTGCCTTCCTCGGGGAAGAATTCCAGTGTGCCGAAAAATGCGCCGGGGTCCCGGCCGTCCAGCGCCCGCACGATATGCGGGTAAGAGAGCTCGGTATCAAACAGGTTGGCCTCGCGCGCGAGGTTGGCGGGGGAATGCGCGTCGGAATTGGATACCAGCGTATAGCCGTCCAGCGCGGACAGCCGGGCGTTCATGGCTGGGTTGGAAGACAGGCCTGTTTCCAGCGCGTGGATGTGGGTCGTCAGGTCGCCAAAGCACGCGCGGATGTCGTCGAAGCCGGAATACGCGCCGAACAGCGAGAAGTGCGGCGTCCAGATGTGCGCCGGGATAAACACCGCGTCGGGAGCGGTTTCCAGCGTGATTTCCAGCAGGTCGCGGCTGGAAAGGCCTATGATAGGCCGCCCGTCGGAATGGAGGTTGCCGCCAAGGGCTTCCAGGCGGCGCGACAGCTTATCCGCCGCTTCCAGGCTGGGCAGCAGGATCAGGTTGTGCACCTTGCGCACCCGGCCGTCATGCCTGTAAATGGAGCTGATTTCGCCGGAGACGATGAAACGGGGGGCGGGCTGGCTGCCTGCGGTTTCGTCCTGAATCCGCAGGTCTTTCCGGAGCGTATAAAGCCCTTCTTCGGCGGGAACGAGCTTTTCCATAAGCTCCGCTCGCCAGGCTGGATGGGTGAAGTCCCCGGTGCCGATAAGACGGAGCCCTTTGCGCCGCGCCCAAACATTCAGCATTTCGGGCACGCAGTCCCGGCTGGTGGCAAGGGAATACTTGGAATGGATGTGAAAATCGGCGACAAACATATCGACACCTGTGGTTTTTTGCACTATCATATCACAGCGTCCGCTCCGTTAAAAGCGAGCCTAACATGACCCGAAAGCTGCGGCGAACCTGTTGACTTGACACAGCGCCGCCGTTATAATGTTGGGCATAAAACTGTTTGATGTCGTACAATCGGCGGAGGAGCCGGGAGGCAGAAAGGATTGCCTGATGGAAAGGATATGGATCGGGTCTGAGCTGTGGTCGCTGGGCAACATGATACGCCGGTATTACGATTTCGCGACGCACCGGAAAGAGATCGAAGCGATTACCGGCAACAACGGGCGGATCATCCGTTTTCTCGCGGACAATGCGGGCCGGGACGTTTACCAGAAGCACCTGGAGGAGGAATTCGGCATCACCCGTTCCACCGCGTCCAAAGTGCTGCGGCTGATGGAGCAGAAAGGTCTTATTGCGCGGCATTCGGTGGAAAGAGATGCCCGCCTCAAAAAGATTGTGCTCACGGATAAGGCGTGGAAGATTTACAGCATTATGCGCCACGACAAGGAGAAGATGGAGCAGCAGCTTGTGCGCGGCTTTTCTGAGAAGGAAATCATGACGCTGCACGGCTATATCCAGCGGATGAAAGACAACATTTCAAAGAGCAGAGCGGAGGATACATGATAAAAAGGCTGCTGGGCAGCGTGAGGGAATACAAAAAGGACAGTATTCTCTCGCCGATATACGTGACAATCGAATCGATACTCGAGATCATCATACCCACGCTGATGGCGTATTTGATCGATAGGGGTGTCAGCAAGGGCGACATGTCGTACGTGCTGCGGATGGGTCTTGTGCTGGTGGCGCTCGCGATGCTGTCGCTCCTAACCGGCTTTCTGGCGGGTCGCAGCGCGGCGATTGCGTCAGCGGGCTTTGCGAAAAACCTGCGCCGCGACATATTTAAAAACGTGCAGCGGTTTTCGTTCTCCAATATCGACAAGTTTTCCACCGCCAGCCTTATCACGCGGCTGACGACAGACGTCACCAACGTGCAGAACGCCTATCAGGTGCTGATCCGCACGGTGGTACGCGCGCCCGTCATCATTATATTTGCGCTGATTTTCTCGATGAGCATCGACATGCAGCTGTCGCTGATATTCCTGGGCATCATACCCGTGCTGGGCGTGGGTCTTGCGCTGATCATCGCCAAGGCGCACCCGATATTCGTGCGGGTGTTCAGCACGTACGACAAGCTGAACAATGTGGTTCAGGAAAACCTGCGCGGCATCCGCGTTGTCAAATCGTTCATTCGCGAGGACTACGAGAAGAGCAAATTCGCCCGTATCTCGCAGCTTATATATGAGGACTTCACGAAAGCGGGCCGCCGCCTGGCCTACAATATGCCGCTGATGCAGTTTTCCGTATATGCCTGCATGCTGCTTCTCTCATGGCTGGGCGCCAAAGCGATTGTGGCGAGCGGTAACGACGCCGCCGCAGGGCTGTCCACAGGGGAGTTGACCAGCCTTATTACCTATACGATGCAAATACTGATGAGCCTGATGCTGCTGTCCATCGCGTTTGTGATGATCATCATATCGCGCGCTTCGGCGCAGCGCATCGCGGAGGTGCTGGCCGAAAAGAGCGACCTCGCCAACAGAGAGAACCCTGTGACCACGGTAAAAGACGGCGCCATCACATTTGAAAACGTCACATTCTCCTATTCAAAAAACGCGGAAAAGCCTGTGCTTGATGGCGTCAGCTTTTCCATCGCGGCAGGTGAGACGGTGGGCATTTTGGGCGGCACCGGCTCTGCGAAGTCCAGCCTGGTCCAGCTGATACCGCGACTGTATGACGTGACGAACGGCCGGGTGACGGTGGGCGGCGTGGACGTCCGCGATTACGATATCGAGGCACTGCGCAACCAGGTGGCGATGGTACTGCAGAGGAATGTGCTGTTCTCCGGTACCATCAAAGAGAACCTGCGCTGGGGCAACGAGAACGCGACGGACGAGGAGATGATCCGCGCCTGTCAGCTGGCTCAGGCGGACGGGTTTATCCGAGAGTTTCACAACGGGTATGACACATACATCGAACAGGGCGGTACAAACGTGTCGGGCGGGCAACGGCAGAGAATTTGCATCGCGCGGGCGCTTTTGAAGAACCCCAAAGTGCTGATACTCGACGACTCCACCAGCGCGGTGGACACCAGGACGGATGAGCGGATCCGCCATGCGCTCAAAGAGCAGATACCGGACGTAACCAAGATCATCATTGCGCAGCGGGTAGCGTCCGTCAAAGACGCCGACCGGATCATCGTGCTGGACGACGGCAGGCTGATTGGCATGGGTACGCATCAGCAGCTGCTTAAGACCTGCGATATCTACCGCGAAGTGTACGAATCTCAAAACAAGGGGGGTGTGATGCATGTCTAAAACGAAGACCGCTGCCGGCGCGCCTTCACCGGGCAAAAGGCAAGAGCCGCGCTTCAAGCCGGGCACCCTCAAACGGCTGCTGAAGTACATGGCTGAATATCGCGTGCGGCTGGTGCTGGTCATCGTGTGCATCATCGCCAGCGCGGCGGCTTCCGCTTCGGTCTCGGTGTTTCTGCAGACGCTGATCGACGATCATGTCGTGCCGCTGCTGGGGCAGGCGAATCCGGAATTCACCGGGCTGATTAGGGTGCTCGTTGTGATGGGGCTGGTTTACGCTGCGGGCGTTCTGCTCACCCTTGCCTATAACCGGATGCTGGTGGTGATTGAACAGGGTACGCTGAAAAAAATCCGCGACAGGATGTTTACCCATATGCAGACGCTGCCGATACGGTATTTCGATTCCCACACGTTCGGCGACGTGATGAGCCGCTACACCAACGATACCGATACGCTGCGCCAGGCCATCTCCCAGAGCCTGCCGCAGATGCTGTCCTCGCTGATGAGGGTGGTTGCGGCGTATGTCGCGATGCTGTATCTCAGCGTTTATCTGGCTGCGTTTGTTGCGGTTTTCGTGGTTATACTGCTGCGGGTGCTGAAAGTCATTGTCAAAAAGAGCAGCAAGTATTTCATCAGGCAGCAGCAATCGATGGGCGAAGTAAACGGCTATGTCGAGGAGATGATCAACGGCCTGAAGGTGGTCAAGGTTTTTTGCCACGAGCGCAAGGCGGAGGAGGAGTTCGACGCCTTAAACGAGAAGCTGTGCAAAGCTTCCACGCTGGCCAACAAGTACGGCAATATCACGATGCCCGTGGTGGGCAACATGGGCTATCTGCTCTATGTGCTGCTCGCGGTGCTGGGGGGCTTGGCTATCATCTTCGGCGTTCCCAACCTGGGCTTTGCGGGTACAGGCGTGATGACGATCGGTACGGTGGTGTCGTTCCTGGCGCTGTCGCGGGGCTTTATCAACCCGATCGGGCAGATATCCCTGCAGTTTAACATGGTGATCATGGCTTTGGCAGGCGCTTCCCGCATATTCGACCTGATGGACGAGGAGAGCGAGTGGGACGACGGCTATGTGACGCTGGTCAACTGCCTGATTGAGGACGGCGAGGTTCACGAGTGCGCCGAACGGACGGACAGATGGGCATGGAAACAGCCCAATGGCGACGGTACTTTTACCTACGCGCCGCTTAAGGGCGACATCCGTTTCTATAACGTGGACTTCGGCTATGAGGAGAACAAGCCTGTGCTCCACGACATCACGCTTTACGCCAAGCCGGGGCAGAAGGTGGCGTTTGTGGGCGCGACGGGCGCGGGCAAGACGACGATCACCAACCTCATCAACCGGTTTTACGATATCGCGGACGGAAAAATTTACTACGACGGCATCGATGTGAGCAACATAAAGAAAAGCGACTTAAGGCGGTCGCTGGGCATGGTGCTGCAGGACGTCAACCTGTTTACCGGCACGGTAATGGACAACATCCGCTACGGCAAGCTGGACGCTACCGACGAAGAGTGCATCGCGGCGGCCAAACTGGCGAACGCCGACAGCTTTATCCGCATGCTGCCGCAGGGCTACCAGACGGTGCTGGAAGGCGACGGCAGCGGCCTTTCGCAGGGGCAGCGGCAGCTGATATCCATCGCGCGGGCGGCAGTGGCCGATCCCCCGGTGATGATACTGGACGAGGCGACGTCGTCCATCGACACGCGCACCGAGGCCATCGTGCAAAAGGGCATGGACGCGCTGATGAAGGGGAGGACGGTTTTCGTCATCGCGCACCGGCTGTCCACCGTGCAGAACGCCGATGTGATCATGGTGCTGGAGCACGGGCGCATCATTGAGCGCGGCAGCCATGACGAATTGATCGCGCAGCAGGGCCGGTACTATCAGCTTTACACCGGCATGTTCGAATTGGAGTAATACGGAGGGTTGCAATGAATTTTGAGACTGTAGCTTTGGACGATAAAAACAGCGCGCTGGTGATCGTGGACCAGACGCGGCTGCCTGTCGAGGTGGTCACGCTGCGGCTGACCAGGCAGCAGGAGATTCTGGATGCTATCCGCACGCTGAAGGTGCGCGGCGCGCCCGCAATCGGCGTGGCGGCAGCCATTGGCCTGTATCTTGCCGCCAAGAGCATCTGTGCGGACAGCTTCGACGCTTTTTACCGCGAGTTTCGGGCAGCCAAGGATGCGCTGGCTGCCACCAGGCCCACGGCGGTGAACCTGTTCTGGGCGCTGGAGCGCATGGAGAAGGTGGTGCAGGACAGCCGGGAGCTGCCGGTACTGGAGATCAAGCGGCGTCTGTGCAGCGAGGCTAAGGCCATCCGCGAGGAAGACATTAAAGTGTGCCGGGCAATCGGCGAGCACGGCCTTAAGCTGCTCCACGACGGAGACGGCATTTTGACGCACTGCAACGCAGGACGGTTGGCGACGGTGAAGTACGGCACGGCGCTGGCTCCCATCTCCCTG
>JBMNOT010000068.1:0-10187 GCA_050943225.1 Christensenellales bacterium
AGCATTCTGACAGTGTTGTCGCAGTTGGAGAGCTTGCTGTTGAGTTTGGAGACATACGCGGGCAGCATGGACTGTTTCGGGTCGCCGATAGCCTGCTTCAAAATACCCGCCTGCTCCTCGAGGCTCAGCGCCAGGTCGTTCGCGGTTTTGGTGGGGAGCAGCACTTTGCCGTACATATCTTCCACGGCGCCGCTGACGCCGTTTAAGCTGATAGCGGCGTAAACGCCCACGACGGCGCTGAGCAGCGCGATGATCAGAAAGCCTGCCAGCAGGCGCGGCGCGATTTTGATGTTGGACAATACCAACTTGCCCTCTTTTTTGACGCGCGGCTTTTTGCCCTTTCTATCCTTTTTAATGAATTTCAAGAAAGAATGCTTTTTGCGTTTTTCCGCAGGCATCTCGGCGTTCTGCGCGGCAGCCGGCGGTGCGTCTTCATTCTTTTTAAACAGCCTGATGCTTAGTTTTTTCAAAACAACTTACCTCCGCTGTAATAAAGTGTCTAGATGCTACTGACATTAAGTCAATAATTTATTCGGTATTTGGCGTAAAAACTTTACAGCATTTGCCCCGGATGCGCTGGAATTGATGCCAAAGCAAGGCGGGAAGAAATAAGCGCTCCTGAAAAATGCCGGGCCGCCTGCAAAGTTGAAATGTCGTGAAAGATTTTTTGGTGCATAATGACCATGGCGAAGGCAGGGCGCACGGGGGATCGAGGGTGTTGGGGCGCGGCGCGCCCGCCCTGTGCAAAATCTAAACAGTATAAGGGACGCTTGAGGCGTTCTTTTTTATTGAGACTGATGTAAAAAAGGAGGAAACGGATATGTGGGAAGTATTGGCCGGCGCGGCGGCGGGCATCGCGGTGGCTGCGGCGGGCATATTGTGCTACCGCCGCGGCTTGCTGGACGGGCGAAAGCACAGGCAGGCGGACTACGCGGACGAGCCGGAAAACGCGCTGTTGAAAAAGTACGAGGCGATCATGGACTATGATCCATACGGTGAGCGCTTATGAGCACGACGAGGGTTTGGCAGGAGTATGAGCGCGGCGTGGACTACAAGACGCGCATCGGGCTGTACCAGACTGTGGACTTAAACGAGCGCTTCTATGCGGGCGACCAGTGGGTGGGCATACCGCACGAAGGGCTGCCCACGCCGGTGGTGAACTTCATCCGGTACGCGACAGCGTGGAAAATTGCCGCAGTGACGGACAGGCGGCTGTCCATGCGGTTTCTGCCCGAGGGCGAGGGCGACGGCGGCGACATCTCCATCTACGCGCGGCAGCTTTCGGATTTCTGCAAGGTGCTGTGGGAGCGCCTGAAGATGGACTACCTCACCAAGGAGGGTTTAAAGCAGGCCGCCATCACAGGCGACTACATACAGTATTTCTACTGGGACTCCAGCATTGAGACAGGGCAGGCCGCGGCGGGCGACATCGCGACGGAGCTGATTGACAACGTCAACTATTACCCCGGCAACCCGTCCACCCCGGATGTGCAGAGCCAGCCGTACATCATCCTCGCGTTCCGCGAGATGGTGGACAAGGTGCGGGAGGAAGCGGCGCGCAACGGGTGCGCCAACGTGGAGGACATTGTGCCGGACGAAGACAACGAGTATACCGCGGGGGACCGCGGCAAGGTGGAGCTGGCCGAGCCGGGCAAGTGCAACGTGCTGCTCAAGATGTGGAAGCAGGACGGGCAGGTGTGGTGCGAGAAGGCGGTGCGGCGCGCGATAGTCGTTCCGGCAAAGAATACCGGCCTGACGCGCTACCCCGTGGCGCTGATGAACTGGGACACCCGCAAGAATTCGTGCCACGGCGTTGCCGAGGTGACGGGGCTGATTCCGAATCAGGTGTTCGTCAACAAGATACTGGCGCTGTCGCAGCTGGCGCAGATGCAGATGAGCTTCCCCAAGGTGGTGTACGACAAGACGCGCATCCGCGAGTGGACCAACAAGGTGGCGGGTGCGATACCCGTGAACGGTGACATCACCGGCGCAGCGCAGTACCTCGGGCTGCCGAACAGCGGCTACGATGCGTGGAAGGGCCTGTCCGCCACGCTGGAGACCACGATGCGCATGATGGGCGCCAACGAGGTGACGCTGGGCAACATCAAGAACCCCGAGAACACATCGGCGTTCATCGCCACGCGGGACGCTGCCATGGTGCCGCTGCAGTCGCAGCAGGAGCGGTTTTACAACTTCATCGAGGACGTGGGGCTGATATGGCTGGACTTCATCCAGCAGTATTACACCGCGGGGCGCATGATACCCATCGACGCGGACGGGCAGAGGGTGTACGTGCCCATTCCCGAGGACGCGCTGAAACCCTATACGCTGCGGCTGAAGCTGGACGTGGGGCCGTCGTCCACGTGGAGCGAGGTGCAGACGCTGCAGTCGCTGGATAACCTGCTGAAAGCCGGCAAACTGACGTTCCGGCAGTACCTCGAGCGGCTGCCCGACGGGCACATCCCCAAAAAGGCGGAGCTTTTGGCCGAGGTGGAAGCGGCGGAGAACGCCCAGAAGGGCGGCGTGCCGCAGGACATGCCAGACGGTATGGCGGAACTGCTGCAGCAAGCGGGGGCGGTGCCGCAGGGGGCGCCCGCTCCGCAGATGCCGCAGGCAGCGCCGGGCCCGCAGCCGGGCGGTCAGGACGGCGGCGCGCTGATGGTGCACATACGCGAGGCCGCGGCGGCGGGAAAGGTGCATCCGGAAGCTGCCGAGGAAGCGGAAGAGCTGGCGGCGCAGGGTGCGCCCGCGGAGGTGATCGTGGGCGCTCTGGCCCGGGCAACTGAGCAGGGCCGGGCGGACAGGGCGTTTGTGAACGCGATGCTCGCCCAGATGCGCCCGGCGGCTGCGGCCGCGCCGCGCAAATGATACCATATACGCATATAATAATTGTGTACCCTGTATAGACGGAAATGGGGTGAAACGTCACGGAAGAATATGAGCTGATGTCCAAATTAGGCGAAATCGCCGGCAATATGGCGTCCGGGCTGAGCGATGAGGATCGAACGCTTTTGATGCAGGCGATGGATTGCATGTCCGCCCGCACAGAAGCGCTGCTGGCTGAGAACCAGAGGATCAACCGGCTGGAGTCGCAGATAGCAGAGCTGCGCGTTACCATGGCGAATCTGGACGGGCGCATCAACAGCATCAAAACCGGACTGGACGGCGAGTATAAACTGTTCCGGCAGATGCTGGCGCGGCTGGAAGAGAAGATAGAAGCGATCGAGCAAAACACTTCCCGCGAGCAGAACAATCGCCGGACCTGGCAGATAGCGCTGACCGCCGCGGTGCCCGGCATCGTGTCGGCGATCATCATGCTGGTGCAGCTGCTGATCTGACAGCGGCCCTGGACTTGGCGGAAAATCTTCGCTTTTCCGCCAGTTTGCCGAAGGAAGACGGTTCCTCGTAACTCGAGACCGCCTTCCTTCGTGATGTGTGGGCTGCGCGGGCCTGGGGTCCCCGAAAAGTCGCAAGCTTTTTGGAGTAGGAAAGGTGTGGGCGGCGCGGTATGGGATCCCCGAAAAACCAAAGGTTTTTTGGGGTGATATATGGCCCGACTTGCCCACGGATTTGTATGAATTGTTTTAATAATGTGAAAGGGTGGCGAATGCTGCCCTTTTGCTTACGGCGAAAATGTCGAAATTAATTCACGAAAGGGGTATTTGGATGGACGAAGCAGTAAGGCCGGCGGATTTTGCGCCGGAGTCGGGGGATATTCAGCCGGGAGGCGGCGCTGAGCCGGGTGCGGTGAACGCGCGCGTTTTGGGCGGCGAGCTGGTGACGATGCTGCGCGAAGGCGTGCGCACCGGCGACGTGGACCCGGGCTTTCCCGAGGAGATCGCGCGGCTGGTGGAAGCGGGCGCGGGGGTGGACGAGCTTTTGGAAGCGCTGAAGCAGGCGGTGCAGCGCGCGCGCATATCGCCGCTGATGCTCGCGCGGGCGGAGAGGCTGCTGGGCGCGGGGCCTGCGGACGACGAGCTGGTGGACAGAAGCCGGGTGCTCTCCCGCAGCCGGAACCAGCTGGCTCAGTAGTGCGGCGGAGGAACGGCGGCGCGCTGCCGTTCCTCCGGCCTTCCGGGCCGCGCGGCGTGCGCGCCGGTGAAGACCGGAATGGCAATGTATACAGAGGGCTCTCACCACGGGGCTCTTTTTTAATATCAGAATGAAAGGAAGGCTGACATGATGGACGAGACGGCCCTGCCACAGGCCGAAACCACGGCAAACCAGCCGGATGAGGGCGATGCCGCGCCTTATGCCACAGAGGCGGCGGATAAGGCCGACGAAGCGCCGTTTCTGACGGTGCGGTACAACAAGCAGGACAGGCCGCTGACCCGTGAGGCGGCGGTGGAGTACGCCCAGAAGGGGCTGAACTACGACAAGGTGAGTGAGCGCCTTGCCGAGGCGACAAAAAAGCTCGGCGAATACCGCGAGCTGGAAGAGCTGACCAAAGGCTACGCCCAGCGGCGCGGGCTGCCCGATACCGAGGCTGTCGCGGCGCTCAGAGCCTCGCTGGAGGAGGACGCGCAGGCTGTGATAACCGCGCAGCTGAAGGCATTCATGTGGGCGTTTCCGGACGAGAACCCGCGTGAGCTGCCTCCCGCAGTGATGGACAGCTGGAAGCGCGGCGTGCCGCTGACCGAGGCATACCTGTCTTACAGGGCGGCGGAGCTGGAGAAGCGCCTGAAAAGCTACGAGGCCAACGCGCGCAACGCGGCGATGAGCATGGGCAGCGCAACCGGCTCGGGCGACGCGGCGGAAAAGCCGCTGACCGACGAGGTGATCGCGCGGATGTCGCCCGCGGAGCTGGAGCGTAACCACAAGCGCATCTGGGCGTATCTCACGGGAAAACGATAACGAAACTTCAAGGAGGAAACTGAATGGGTTATGAAGCATTCCGGCCGGAGATTCTGGCCAAGGAGCTGATGACGGACAGGGGGCGCGACTGCGTCTTCAAGAACCTGACGTACAAGGGGCCCATCATCGGTGAGATCACCAAGAAGGGCGACGTGCTGCACATTGCAGGCGTGGGGCGCCCTACCGTGCGCGACTACACGCCGGGCGAGGACATCGTGCTGGAGCAGAAATCCAGCTACAACCAGGACCTGTATATCACGCAGGCCAAGTACGTCAACGTGGAGGTGGACAGGGTCGACAGGGCGCAGAGCCAGGGCGAGATTTTCGGCGTGGAGGTGCGCGAGGCCAAAAAGGCTTTGGCGCAGGCGCTGGACGAATACCTCGCGGGGTTTTACGTGGACGCGGGCCATACCATCTCCAACGACAACGTGACGTCCACGTCCATACTCTCCACGCTGGCCGAGGCGGAGCAGGCTTTGCTGGAGGCGGACGTGCCGTTTGAGGAGGAACGCTTCCTCGTGATATCGCCCGCTATCTACACCAAGCTGGTGCTGGGTAAGATCGTGTTCCAGCAGACCAACGACAAGGTGTTTGAAAAGGGCTTCAAGGGCAGCTTCCTCAACTTCAATGTGTACGTGTCCAACAGCATCAAAAAGACCGGCAACGTGCACCACTGCATGGCGTTCTCGCGGCAGGCGCTGGCGCTGGCGGAGCAGATACCGGCCAGCATGATTGAGCGGTACAGCCCCGAGAAATCGTTCGCGGACGCTTTCAAGGTGCTGCATCTGTACGGCGCGACGGTGATACGCCCCGGCGAGCTGGTGCGCGTGGATTTGACGCCCGGCCCGGAAACGGATGTGTAAGGAGGGAGACTCATGGCGAATGTGACGGTATTTGACATCAGCGGCGGCAAGGCGCGCGTGATACCCGCGGCGGACATCGCGGCGGCGCAGGAGGCGCAGACGGTGCCGGTGGGCAAGGATTCCCGGCTGGCGCTGCGCGTGGCCAACGGCAACGCAGAGGCCATCATCGCGCGCATCAAGGCGGGCGACGGCCCGCGCGCGCCGCTGGGCGACAACGACGTGACGGTGGCGGCGAACGCCGCGGCGTACATTGCGCTGTACGACACCGCGCGCTACAAGAGCGGCGGCGTGGTGACGGTGCACCTGATGGCGGACGAAGATACGCCGCTGGGCGCTGCGGAGCGCGCGAATGTGACGATAGAGGCGGTTCAGCTTTAAAGCTGCCCTGCAGGCTGGCGAAAAACCTGCGGTTTTCCGCCAATTTACCGCTAGTGGCAGTTCCTCGTATTCTCGAAACTGCCACTAGCGTAAGGTGTGGGCTGCGCGGGCAGAGCCCGTGTTGTCCACAAAATATATTAAGACTTATTGGTGAGCGCCTCGTGTTCTGCGGGGCGCTCATCTAACAGTGAGAGGAAGTGAAGATATGACAGCGCATGAAGTGTATACGCTGGCGCTGGCGCTGATCGACCAGGCGGACGAGGCGGACAGCGAAGACTACCGCCTGCGCGCACCCGCCATCATCGACGTGCTGCAGCGCGAGCTGGCGTTTTACGAGGGCGTGACGCTGACGCGGCCGGTAAAGACGCTGGACGATGCTCTGGAGATATCCGACGACACCGCGTCGCGCGTGATGCCGTATGGCCTCGCGGCGAGCTTTGCGCTGGCGGACAGAAACGGCGACATGTACGCGGATTACTCCGCGATGTACCGCATACTGTGCCGCTCGATACGCTGCGACGAAGCGGACACCATTGACGAATACGGCGTGCTGGAAGGGATGAGATAGCGTGGACAGCGATTTTTTGCGCCTCGCGCGGCGTGTGAAGGACGCGGAAGCGGCGATGGAGAGGTATCTTCTGGGCGGCGGCGCGATAAGCGTGGGCGGCGGCGCAAGGCTGGCGGACGGGGGCCGCGCCGACACGGTGTTCGTGGAAGGGCTGCAGAACCCGGACAGGGGGTACGTCAATTTCGGGAAGACGCCCGGCAGCGCGCTGGGCGCGGCGGACGGCGGGAACCTAGTGTGGCGCGGCAGCCGGGTGTGGGACGCTGACGCGCTGCCGTATGAAACAGGCACGTGGAGCCCCGGCATCTCAGGCGACGGCAACTGGGCCGCGGCGTCGATTGGGTGGTGTTCCGGCAGGTATACCCGGGTCGGGAGCATCGTGCACTTGACCGGCAGGGTGAGCGTGAGCTCGCTGGACGGCATGACGGGCGGCGTGCTGGTCACCAATTTCCCGTTTCCCGCTGCCGCCCACTCCGCAGGCGTTATCGGCATCGCGACGTACGGCAGCGCCCATACCTTTACGCTGCACATCGACAGCGGCGTCAATTTCGCGTACGTGCTGAAATACTCGCAGTCCAAGCTCAATGCGAGCGGCATTGCGGACGGTTTTTACATCAGTTCGCTGCAGATAACATACCACATTGATTAAGGAGGGCATATGGTTTCGAAGATTGCGCTGGACATGCTGATGGAAACGGGCGTCAGCGTGAAAACGCAGAAATACGTGGAGGACGGCGGAATCCAGTACGCGGTGGGCGAGCCGCACCGCCGGGCATTCGTTAACTCGGAGCGCGGACGGCATGAAATCGCGTCGGAGCTGCCGGAGCCTTATCTTTCCGCCGTGATGGCGGTATGGGGAGACTGGCCGACGGTGGACGAAACGCCGGTTCCGGACGGCGAAGCATAAGCGTGAAAGGAGCAACACATGACGACAATAAAGCGCTGCGGCGCTTTTTTTGCGGCTTTGAGGGAGGTGAGCAGGCGTGAGAGGCAATGCGCTGCGTGAGGTGACGCTGCCCGCACTGAACGGCGGCATCAACACGCGCGACCCGGAGACGGGCATCGCGGACAACCAGAGCCCCGACATGCTGAACCTGTGGTACAAGGACATGGCGCTGTGCAAGCGGCCGGGGCAGATGCTGATGACGGCGCTGAAGGACGTGAGGCGCATATCGGAGCCGTACAACGGCAGCTTTGCGGTGCACGCGGGAGACCGCCTGTACCGCTGGGACGGTTTGGGCGCGGTGCGGTACCTGCCCGAATACCGGCCGGACTATAAATTTGAAGCGGGCGACTGGTTCGTGGCAACGTCCGCGGGCGAGGTGGACGGCGTGGCGTTTCAGCCGGGCGACTGCCTGATCTATAACGTGACGGAAAGCGCCGGCCAGGTGGAGACCGCAACGGTGATGACGGGGCCGGAGGGCGTCACCCAGCCGGGCAATGCCGTGGTGACGGTAACCGCCCGCGATGTGGAAGGCTCGCCGCTGCGCTTTGAGGTGGCGCTGGCTGCGGGCGATACGGCTGAGCAGGCGGCTGCGAAGATACGCGCGGCGCTTCAGGCAAATGCGGCGCTGACTGCGGTATATGCGGTGGGCGGCTCGGGCAATAAGGTGGCGCTGAAGCGGCTTGACAATATGACGAAGGACAGGACGCTGAACATCGCGGTGGAAAACGGCACCTGCGCGGGGCCTATCGACGTGCCGGAATCCGCGGACACGCCGTTCTGGCACAACGCGCTGACGCCGGCGGGCGGCGGGATAACGCTTGGGGACAAGCCCGGCGTGTTCTGCGAGTTCGGCGACACGCTGTACTACATACAGGGCGGCGAGATATGGCAGATAGACCCGGACTATTCCGTCAGCGCGGTGGAGCCATACGTGCCCACTGTGCTCATCAACGCGCGGCCCGACCTTTCGGACAGCGACGACGGCGAGGCGTATAACCTCATCGGCACCGGCTTTACGGTGAAGTACAACGGCGACGGCAAGACGAAAGTGTTCAAACTGCCGCAGACCGGGCTTGCCCCCGACCCGGTGACAGCGACGGTGGGCATCGCGGAGGAGCCGTATATCAGGAAGCTGACCGAGGGGGCGGGCATCACGGTGGACAGGCAGGCGGGCACCGTCACGTTCAGCAGCGCGCCCATGGCAGGCACCAACAACGTGTGGATCACGGCGCATAAATACGTGCCGGGCGTGAAGGAGAAGATCACCGGCTGCACGGTGGCGATACGCTTCGGCGGCGAATCGGCGGGCGTGACGGGCGGCACGCGCGTGTTCGTGATGGGCAACCCGGACTACCCGTACCACTACTGGCGCAGCGACCTCGGGCTGCATGTATCCGCGGGCATGGCGTATTTCCCCGACACTGCGGAGGAGGTGCTGGACCAGAACAGCGACGCCATCACCGCGGCGGCCAAGATGGGCGAGCAGCTCATCGTGTTCAAGGAGAACTCGATATTCGCCATCGGCTATAGCTACGACGGCAAGGACGTGTATTACCCGGTGCGCGAGTGCCACAGCGCCATCGGCTGCGACATGCCGGGCAGCGTGCAGCTCATCGACAACCGGCTGGTGTTCGCGCACTCGCGCAGCGGCGTGCACATGCTGGTGAGCACCGACAACGCGCTGGAGAACATCGTAAAACCGCTGTCCGCGAATATCAACGCGCTGCTTTTGCGCGAGCCGGATTTGAAGAACGCCTGCTCGTGCGATTTCGACCGGTATTACTGGCTGAAGGCGGGGCGTCACGTGTACCTGTGGGACTACGACATCACGCCGTATTACAACTATGCCGACTACGACAAGGCGCAGCGGCGGCTGGCGTGGTACCGCTTTGACGGCATGGACGCCAAGGTGTTCTGCCCGCTGGAAGGGGCGCTGTGCTACGGCGGCGCGGAGGGCATCGTGAGGCTGACAAGAGGGCAGAACGATTTCGGCAGGGCGATAAACGCGTATTTTGTGAGCAAGGCGTTTGACATGGGCAGCCCCGACGTGCTGAAAACGTTCGTGGCGCTGTACCCCGGTTTTTCGGCGGACGGCAACATACGCGTCACGGTGACGGCGGCCAACGAGAAGACGGACAACTATAGGTCGTGGGAGGTGGACGCGCGTTCTTTCGACTGGGGCGCGTTCAGCTGGAGCGCGTTTACATGGCACCGCATCAAGTTCGCCCAGGCCGTGAAGATGCGGCTCAACATGCGCAAGGCGGCGTTTCTGCAGATTAAGATGACGGGCGGCGCGCTGAACCGCGGCGCGGGGCTTTCCAGCCTGCGCTTTACTTATTACATGAACGGAAAGGTAAAAGGAGAGGAACATGGGATTCACAAGGATGAAATACACGCCTGAAAAAGGGCTTAAAGATGTGGATGCGTTTCCATCCACGCCGGTTTCCGAGGACGCCGCGCGGGAGCAGTTTCAGCGGATGTTCGACCAGGTGAGGGATCAGGCGAACGCGCTGATAGAGGCGCTGGAGAACATCACGACGGGCATGAGCGGCGCGGAGCACATCGGCAGCGCGCCTGTCAG
>JBMNOT010000069.1:0-10071 GCA_050943225.1 Christensenellales bacterium
GATCGCGCTCAGCGCCTCGGTAATCTGCCTGGGCGTGGGCACAAAGCCGCCGGTGATGCCCGTAAAGCTGACCGGGCGTTTGCCGTTTACCGCAAGCCGCACGTCTTCCACCATCTGGCCCGCGCTCATCTCCACAGCAAGGAACGCCTTGCACCTCTCCGCCGCTTTCGCGATCGCCTGGGACGGGAACGGCCACAGCGTGATGGGGCGGATAAGGCCGGCCTTGATGCCCATCTCCCGCGCCTTGATGATGGCGTTGCGGGCGACGCGCGAAACGGTGCCGTACGCCACGATGCAAATGTCCGCGTCGTCCATCATGAACGTGTCCCAGCGCGTTTCGTTGTCCGTTATCTTTTTATAGACCGCCTGCAGCCGGCTATTGACGGTCTGCATCTCTTCCGCTTCTATATAGAGCGAGTTGATGACCGCGCGCGGTTTGGAACCGTCGTAGCCGGTGGCCGCCCAGGTCTTCGGGGGCAGTTCGCGCTTTTTGGGTTGCCTGAACTCCACGGGTTCCATCATCTGGCCGATCATGCCGTCGCCCAGTATCATCACCGGCACGCGGTAAAGGTCGGCAAGGTCAAACGCTTCCATTACGTGGTCCGCCGCTTCCTGTACGGAATTGGGAGCCAGCACGATGAGGCGGTAATCGCCGTGCCCGCCGCCCTTGACGGCCTGGAAATAGTCGCCCTGAGAGGGCAGTATGCCGCCGAGGCCCGGCCCGCTGCGCACCATGTTGACGATAACGCAGGGCAGCTCCGCGCACGCGATATAGCTGATGCCCTCCTGCTTGAGGCTTATGCCCGGCGAGGAAGAGGACGTCATCACGCGGGCGCCCGCGCCGGCCGCGCCGTACACCATGTTGATGGCGGACACCTCGGATTCAGCCTGCAGGAACGTGCCGCCTACTTCCGGCATGCGACGCGCCATGTATTCGGGTATCTGGTTCTGAGGCGTGATCGGGTATCCAAAAAAGAACCGGCATCCTGCCTGGATGGCCGCTTCTGCGATCGCCTCGTTTCCTTTCATCAATACTCTTGCCATGTCTTCACCTTTAAACTTTCCAGCTGAAAACAACCAGCTATTTTTCCACAGTCAGCACCAAATCAGGGCACATTTTGGCGCAGTTCGCACAGCCGATGCACAGCGACATGTCTGTAATTTCGACGGGGTTATACCCTTTTGCGTTAATCGCCGTCTTGGACAGCACGACGATTTTCTTGGGACATGCCGTTACGCACAGCCCGCAGCCTTTACACGCATCCTGATTGATCGTTACCTTTGCCACAACCGTTTCCTCTCATGTTCATCTAAGAATACAAACTTAAGAATATCACAACTTACTTTTTTAAGTCAACGCAACATGCGGCAGATATCGCGAAACCCGGCAAAATTCACGGTATGTTCATTTCCGGCTGAGACGGGTTGTGATACAATAATTAACATACGTGGTTGACGCCCGTTTGCAACACACTATAATATTTTGTGTGCCAGCGCTGGGTGCGCGGTGTTTACTTTCCGCGGGTTTTGCGCGGCGCAAACGGCGGGGCGTATCAATCGCTGCGCAGGGGAAAATACGGACTGTGCCCAGCGTGCATTTCAGTTGCCTTGCGGGTGGGCGGATGATAAAATAAAACGAAAGCGCGGATATGGCCGGCCAAAGATAAGGGGATTTCAATGGGATTTATTAAAGACTTAATAGGCGGCAGCAACGAGAGCAAGCTGAGGAAACTGCGCAGGATTGCTGACGCCGTGGTGAGACTGGAAGACGAATACCGTCGCCTTTCCGACAGCGAGCTTCAGGGCAAAACGGCGGAGTTCAAGCAGCGCTACCAGAACGGCGAGAGCCTTGATGACCTTTTGCCCGAGGTGTTCGCGCAGGTGCGCGAGGCTTCGGACCGCGTGCTGGGCATGCGCCATTTTTACGTGCAGATTTTAGGCGGCATTGTGCTGCATCAGGGCCGCATCGCCGAGATGAAGACGGGCGAAGGCAAAACGCTGGCCGCCACGCTGGCCGTATGCTTAAATGCGCTCACCAGCAGAGGCGTGCACGTGGTCACCGTCAACGACTATCTCGCCAAGAGAGACGCGGAGTGGATGGGCAAGGTGTATACCTTCCTCGGGTATACGGTGGGCCTTATCGTCCATGACATCCCCACTGAGCAGCGCCGTAAAAATTACGCCTGCGATATCGTATACGGCACCAACAACGAGTTTGGCTTCGACTACCTGCGCGACAATATGGTGATCCATAAGGACCGCATGGTGCAGCGCGAGCTCTACTATGCCGTGGTGGACGAGGTGGACAGCATACTCATCGACGAGGCAAGAACACCGCTCATCATATCCGGTGCGGCTGAAAAGAGCACCGATATGTACGCCACGATGGACCGTTTTGTGAAAACGCTGAAGGTGGACGAAGACTTCACCATCGACGAGAAGCTCAAAGCGGTGAACCTCACGGAACAGGGCATCGCCAAGGCCGAGCGCGCGTTCGGCGTGGAAAACCTTTCGGACGTGGAGAACACCGAGCTTAACCACCACATCAACCAGGCGCTCAAGGCAAACTGCATCATGAAGCGCGATATCGACTACGTCGTCAAGGACGGCCAGGTGATTATCGTGGACGAGTTCACCGGCCGCCTGATGATGGGCCGGCGCTATTCCGAAGGCCTGCACCAGGCCATCGAGGCGAAAGAGCACGTGAAGGTGGAGCGCGAAACGCGGACGCTTGCCACCATCACGTTTCAGAACTATTTCCGCATGTACGAAAAGCTGGCCGGCATGACGGGCACGGCCAAGACGGAAGAGGACGAGTTCCAGGGCATATACGGCCTGGACGTCGTGGAGATACCCACCAACAAGCCCATGATCCGCGAGGACATGAACGACGTGATTTACGCCACCGAGGCGGGCAAGTTCCGCGCGGTGGTGGAGGAGATACGCCGGGTGCATGAAACGGGCAGGCCGGTGCTGGTGGGCACGGTGTCCGTGGAAAAATCCGAGCGGCTGTCCACCATGCTGACGCGCGTGGGCATCAAGCACAACGTGCTGAACGCCAAAAACCACGAGAAGGAAGCGATGATCGTCGCTCAGGCAGGCAAAAAGGGCGCCGTCACCATCGCGACCAACATGGCGGGCCGCGGTACCGACATTATCCTCGGCGGCAACCCGGACTACGCGGCGCGCGCGGACATGCGCGTCGAAGGGTACAGCGAGGAGCTGATTGAAGCGGCCATCGGCCATGCGCCCACGGATGACGAGGAAATAATCAACGCGCGCAAGCGCTATGCCGAGCTGCTGGAGATGCACAAGAAAGCCATGCAGCCGGAACACGACGAAGTGGTGGCATTGGGCGGCCTGCACATCGTGGGCACTGAGCGCCACGAGTCCCGCCGTATCGATAACCAGCTGCGCGGCCGCAGCGGCCGCCAGGGCGACCCCGGCTCGTCGGTGTTCTTCATATCGCTGGAGGACGACCTGATGCGCCTGTTTGGCGGCGAACGCATACAGGGGCTGATGACGTCCGTCAGCAAGGACGACGACATGCCGCTGGCTTTTAGCCTGCTGACCAAGCAGATCGAGGCGGCGCAGAAGCGCATCGAGGCGCGTAACTATGAGATCAGAAAGAACGTGCTGCAGTACGACGATGTGATGAACAAGCAGCGCGAGATCATCTATTCGCAGCGCCGCCAGGTTCTGATGGGCGAGGACGTCCACGATCACATCATGAACATGCTGGACTCGCTGATCGATGAGATCGTGCCGGTCTATTGCCCGGAGGGCGTGTATCCTGAGGAATGGGATATTTCCGGCATGACGGATTATTTCCGCAGGATATTCCTACCCCGGGATATGAAGCTGTTTAAAGAGGAAGAAATAGAAGGGCTGACGCAGCAGGAAGTAAAGGACCGCATCCGCGAAACTGCCCGCGAGCTGTACCGCCTCAAGGAGAAGGAGATTGAAGAGGGCGGGCAGAACATGCGCGAGATCGAGCGCATCCTGCTGCTGCGCGCGGTGGACACCAAGTGGATGGCGCACATCGACGCCATGGACCAACTCCGGCAGGGCATCGGGCTGCGCGCTTTCGGGCAGCGCGACCCAATCGTGGAGTACCGCCGCGAGGGTTTCGACATGTTCGAAGAGATGGTCCGCGGCATACAGGAAGACACGCTGACCATGCTGTTCCACGTTAAGCTGACCACAAAGCCGATACATCGCGAGGCGCCGCGTATCGTGGAAGCGCCCAAAAAGGCGCTGGATTCCAGCGGCCACAAGCTGGGAAGAAATGCCCCGTGCCCGTGCGGCAGCGGCAAAAAATACAAGAATTGCTGCGGTAAGGCGCAGCAGTAAGGGAGTTTATGCTGCAGATTGACGACGCCAAACAAAAATTAAACGAAATACGCGCACTGCTGGGCGAAGCCAGAAACGCGCTGGGGCTGGAGGCGCTGCGCGAGGAACTGGCCCAGCTTCAGGCTAAAATGGAAGAGCCGGGCTTCTGGGACAACGTGGCGGAAGCCCACAAGGTCAACAAGAAGATAAAGCCCATCGAGGATAAGCTGAATCAGTTCGACCGTATCTCCAAGCGGATAGAAGACGCGGCGGTGCTGATCGAGCTGCTGGAGGAAGAAGGGGACGAGGAGATGGCCGAGGAACTGGCGGCCGAGCTCGCTTCCCTTAAAAAGGGCGTATCCGAACTGCGCCTGAAATCATTGCTGCGCGGCGAATACGACTCCAACGGCGCGATACTCTCGCTGCACGCCGGCGCGGGCGGCACCGAGGCGCAGGACTGGGCGGAGATGCTGTACCGCATGTACACACGCTGGTGCGAGCGCAAGAAATACACCATTAAGGTGCTAGACTACCTCGCGGGCGACGAGGCGGGCATCAAGAGCGTCACGTTCCAGGTGATAGGGCTCAATGCTTACGGCTATCTGAAAGCGGAGAAGGGCGTGCACCGGCTGGTGCGCATCTCGCCGTTTGATTCGTCCGCGCGGCGGCACACTTCGTTCGTGTCGCTGGACGTGATGCCTGACCTGGAGGACGACGACACCGACATCGAGATAATCAGCGATGAGATCCGCGTGGATACCTACCGGTCTTCCGGCGCGGGCGGACAGCACGTCAATAAGACGGAGTCCGCCATCCGCATCACGCACCTGCCCACCGGCATCGTGGTGCAGTGCCAGAACGAACGCTCGCAGATACAGAACCGCGAAACGGCGATGCGCATGCTCAAAGCCAAGCTCCTTGAGCGGCGCGAGCAGGAGAAGATGAAGGAGATACAGGAACTTAAAGGCGAGATGAAAAAGATCGAATGGGGCAGCCAAATCCGCTCATACGTGTTCCATCCCTACAGCCTAGTTAAAGACCACCGCACAGGCGAGGAGACGGGCAACGTCGAAGCGGTCATGGACGGCGAGATCGACAACTTTATTAACGCATACCTTGCGATGTCCTGATGTATAAGGCAGTAATATTCTTTTTCAGCGGAACGGGCAGCACCTGGTGGGTGGCTGACCGTATCCAAAAACAGCTGGACGCCTGCGGCATCAATGCGGACATTGTGCCGATGGATAGCGTAGACGCCAAAAAAGCTGACTGGTGGATCAAGACGGCTGATTTGGTGCTGTTTGGCTGGCCGGTGTACGACGGCGACATGCCCACACCCGTCAAAGCGTTTGTGGACAACCTTCTGGTGGTGGAAAAGGGCAAACACATCCATACGTTCTGCACGACCACAGGGTTTTCTGCCGACGGTGCAGTCCGGTATTGCCGCCGGTTTGCCGATAAGGGCCTCATCATTGACAGCACCGCGCACTTAAAACTGCCTTTCAGGTGGTATTCGCTTAACCCGCGCCGCCGTCAGCCCGGCGAGAAAGCGCTGCAGCGCATTTTCGCCGTATGCGAAGCCAGCGTGGACGGATATATCAAAGCGCTGCTGGAAGGCAAGGCCCGCGTGCGCGGACGCAGCCTTATGTGGCTGGGCGCGCTGCAGCGCCTGCCTTATCGCCTGGTTAAAAAGCGGCGGCAGAACCGCCTCGCTGTAGACGAAGCGCGCTGCACGCACTGCGGCGCGTGCGCCGAACTGTGCCCGGCGGGCAACATTCGTTTTGAGACCATACCGCACTTTCTGGGGCGCTGCGCCCAGTGCCTGCGATGCTACGCGTTCTGCCCGGCCTGCGCCATCAGGCTGGATAAGCGTTCTCATGGCGCCGGTCGGCCGTATGTGCTGCCCGACAAGCGCTTAAGACTCCACATGCTCATCAAATAATCATACCTTTATAGCCACATCGTATGATACGTATACATAGCTCCGGCTGTGCATATATTCTATTGTGCACTTCAGAAAAGGAGCTATTGTTATGTACATTGAGGAATCCATAGAAAGACCTGTCAGCAAAGCGCCGCACAAAGTCGTCATCGACTCGCGGACCAAGGTGGTGGTGACGGCGGTAGAGGACGTGGACAGCTTCAACGAGAACGAAGTGATACTGCTGTCCAACCACGGTTTTATCACCATCACGGGGGAGGACCTGCACATCAGCAAGCTGAGCCTGGAGGACGGGCAGCTGGTGGTGGACGGCAAAATCCAGAGCATCGATTATGCGGACCATGAGGAGGAACGCGCCAAGCGCGGCGTGTTCTCGCGTGTATTCAAGTAGGAGAGGCCATGGAAACGACAGCGCCGCAGGTCTACATATTCCTGATCACCGTGTACGGCGGCCTGCTCGTGGGCGTTGTGTACGACATCTACCGGCTTATACGGCGCATCGCCAAACGGGGCCGCTGGCTGACGATAGTGCTCGACGTGCTGTTTATCATCACGCTCGGCGTTATCGTGTTTGCGGTGTTGTACATCGCGAATTCCGGGGAGCTGCGCCTGTTTATCTTCCTGGGCCTCGCGCTGGGTTTCGCGCTTTATATGGCCGGCCTGTCGATGTTTTTCCGCTTCCTGGGCAGCAAGATCCGGCAGCGATTCTGTGCCGCGCGCAAAAAAGACGACCATATTTCCGGAAACAGGCAGGATATCTCATAAACAGTGTCGAATATCATACGGTACTGTTTCATGGGGTCTTGCGCTGCGTGCGTATATAGGACAAGCGGCGCAGTTTAAACGAAAAGCTGCAACTTTTCGTGTGTTTTGTGAGGGGTCATGAAAAAGCGTACAATTAAACTTCGGTTCAAGCTCATTATATTGGCTTGTTTTCTGGCCTATACGGGTTTTGCGATTTACACGCAGCAGGTCAACATCGGCAAGCTGATGGCGGAGCAGGAGGCGCTGGTCCAGCAGTACGAGCAGGTCCAGACGGCTCTTAACCGACTGCAGCACAGGAGAGACTATATGGACACCCGGCAGTACGTGGAGGACACGGCGCACGAGAAGCTGGGGCTGGTATATGCCGATGAGTTGGTATTCGAGACAGGCGGCGCGGAAAAGCAGGATTAGGCCGCCGAAACGATGGGAAGCGTCGGGCACGGCGCTTTTTTGTATGCTATAATCTTAACCGACTACATAAAGCGGGGGTATTGATGCGGTACGCGGTAGTGGACATCGGGACCAACTCGGCGCGGCTGATGATCGCGCATATTGAAGACGGCAGGGTGGTTGCGGACTATAAGACGCTGCGGCTCATCCGCGTGGGCGAGGGCATGGTGGACCGGCGCGTCATCATGCCGGCGGCGATGGAGCGCACTCGGCTGGCGCTGCGCGAGTATCTGGCAATCAGCCGGGAATACGGCGCGGCGGAGCGCTTTATGTGCTTTGCGACCAGCGCTGTTCGTGACGCGGAGAACCGGGACGAGTTCACGGATTACATCCGCCGGGAGTGCGGCGTGGATGTGGACATTATATCGGGCGACAATGAGGCGATATTGGGCTTTGCCGGTAGCGTAGGCGGCTTTGGCGGCATGTTCGATATCGGCGGCGGCAGCACCGAGGTGATGATGGGCACTCTGCATAAGCCTTTGTTTCGGCACAGCTTCAACATCGGCACCGTCCGGCTGCTGCAGATGTTCCCCTCCGCGGACGAGGCGGACTCCAAGGCTTTCGAGGGTGCCCGCGCCAAAATCCGGAGCGTCTTTCACGACGTCCCCGCGCCGCAGGGCTTTGTCTACACCGGCATCGGTGGTACGGCCACGGCGCTGGCGGCGCTGGACCTTGAGCTCAAGGAATACGATGCGGAACGCGTGCATGGGCATGTGCTCAGCCTTGAAACGGTGAAGCGGCTGGAGGCCATGCTGATGAGCAAGACCAAACGGGAGCGCGAGCAGATTCCCGGACTGCCGGAGAAAAAGGCGGACGTCATCGTGTTCGGCGCGATGCTCTGCTGGGAGTTTATGGAACAGGCGGACGCGGACCGTATTATAGTGAGCGACAGCGACAACATGGAAGGCTATCTCAGCCTGAAACTGAACCTTGTTCCGGACGTTGCTGCATCGCCTTCTGGTACTCTGTGACCTTTTCGCGGGTCAGCGTGTATCTGCAGGCGAATATAAGCGCCAGCGTGAAGCAGATAAGAAAGCCGGCGGGCAGTATCAGACCCAGCTTGAGATAGACAGTCGGCTCCTGCACGATGGAGGAGTCGAACCGGATGACATCCAGCAGCGCGCCCACGAAGAACACCGCGAGCGATTGGGATATCTTATACAGAAACGTGGCGCAGCCGTAGAAAACTCCTTCCTTGCGCGTGCCGGATTCATATGCGTCCTTGTCGATGGTATCGGATATCATAGAATAGGGCAGGGCGATGCTGCCGCCCATAGAAAAGCCGATCAGCACCGCCAGCGGCATCACCGTGAGGTAATGGTCCGCAATCCATGCGCTGATAAGCACGCAGACCACGAACAGCACCGATACCGCAATGTTGATCCAAAGGCATGCGATCAGCGCCCGGCGTTTGTCGTATTTGTTGGCAATCAGCACCCAGGCGGGCTGGGCGAGAAGCGCCGCCGCAAACAGCACGCCGAACACCAGCGCGATCTGGCGGTTGGTAAAGCCGAACGTGTAGGTGAACACGTGCATGCCGACCGCGCTGACGATACCCATCGCCGTGTTGATGAACAGCAGCGCCAGGTTGACGTTGCGGAAGTCGGACAGCTTCATGGCCTCGGAGATTTCCCTGAACAATCCGATAATGGGGTTGTGCTTCGCTTTGGGCGGGGTGTAGATAAGGCGGTGCTTGTACGTGAGCGCCAGGCAGACTCCTGCGCACACCAGCGTCAGTATGGAGGCGGTCAGCCCCAGCGCCGCATACGCTGCGGGGTTGAGCTGCCCGTTGGGGTAACCGTCCGCCGGGCGGAAGAACAGCCCCATGCCCAGCACGGTGGGGAACAGGAAGCCCATAAAGAAAAACGCGGTGCGGTACGACTGCACCGCGTTGCGTTCGTTATAGTCGCTGGAGAGCTCTGCGCCCAGCGCGAGGTACGGCGTGGTGTATACGGTGGAAAACGTCTTAAACACAAGCAGCAAAGCCGCCACCCAGACGACCTTGACGGTGCCAGCCTCGCCGCCGCGCAGCTGCGGGTCCACGCGCCATATCAGGAAATTGACCAAGGTGAACCCGATTGCGCCGATGAATATGTAGAACAGGCGGCGTCCGAACAGTATTCTGCGGCCGGTGTGGTCGGATATGTAGCCCATGACGGGGTCCGTTACCGCGTCCCAGATGGTGCTGACGGACATCAGCACGCCGGCCAGCGCGCCCGATATGCCGAGTATGGCGGTGCAGTAGAACAAAAAGAAACTGGACAGCAGCTGAAACGGCACTGCATAGCCCAGCGAGCCGATGCCGTAGCCCAGTTTGACGCCAAAAGGGATTTTGTGCCGGAGGTTTGGCGTGGTGTCTGTGCTGTGCTCATTTTTCATGCTGTTACAATCCTTTTCTTTGCCAGTTCCAAAATGCACTGCCATTTGTAGGCGGACACGTGCGGGCTTTCAAAGCCAATACGATAATCGGCATTTTGATACTGAAACTCAACATGGCTTTTAAAATAGACGTTAATGCCGGTGATGCCGGCGAGGTCGAAACCGTAGCGGCCGAGTATAAGCTGCCGGCGCGTTAGCACCGC
>JBMNOT010000070.1:0-9982 GCA_050943225.1 Christensenellales bacterium
GCACTCCTCGCCGATATACAGGACGACGTACTGACCAGGCGTGACGGCGCGCTGCCGCTCCTCAAACTCCACGCGCGCGCCTTCTTCCACCAGCGTGACGCGCGCCTTCTGGTCGGGCTGGCGGTAGCGCACCTTGGCGGTGCAGTCGAACGACGGCCCGGGCGGCGGGGTAATAAAGTTCAGGCCGGTGGCAAACAGCGCGTGCGAATACAGCGAGTCCGGCTCGCCCTGCTCGACGTAGAGTATGTTTTTTTGCACGTCCTTGCTCACTACAAACCAGCGGGCTTCCGCCGCGCCCGCCTGGCCGCCGATGCCGAGGCCGCGGCGCTGACCCTGCGTGTAGTACATCACGCCCTGATGCCGCCCGACAACACGGCCGTCCGGCGTCATGATATCGCCGGGCCTCGCGGGCAGAAAGCCCGATAAAAACTCGCGGAATTTGCGCTCCCCGATGAAGCAGATGCCGGTGGAGTCCTTCTTGTCCGCGACGCGCAGGCCCAGCCGAGCGGCCTCGGCGCGCACCTCGGACTTGAGCATACCGCCGATGGGGAACAGGGCTGAGCTGACCTGCTTTGGAGAAAGCATGCACAAAAAGTATGTCTGATCCTTGGAAGTGTCCACAGCGCGCATCAGGCGCCTGCCGTCGGTGCGCGCGTAATGGCCGGTGGCGAGTTTCTCCGCGCCCAGCTTTTGGGCATGCTCAAGAAACGCCGCAAACTTGATCTCGGAGTTGCACAGCACGTCCGGGTTGGGCGTGCGGCCGCGGCTGTACTCGTCGAGGAAATACCGGAACACGCGGTCGTAGTACTCCCGCTCGAAGTTGACGGTGTAATACGGTATGTCCAGCGCCAGGCAGACGGATTTCACATCCTCGTAATCCTGCGCAGCGTTGCAGCCTTCCCCGTCGTCCTGCCAGTTCTTCATGAACACGCTCAGAACGTCGTAACCCTGCTGCTTCAAAATGTGCGCCGCTATGGCGGAATCCACGCCGCCCGACATGCCGCAGACGACGCGTATCTTCTTGTTCTCTCTCAAGGCCCATCCCCTTGTCTTTGCTGCGTTCATTATACGTTTTTGCGCTACTTGCGTCAACGCGCCCTGTTCCGCCTGCGCCGAAAAGATGGTATAGTGGACGAGAGGTTTTTGAGAGGAGAGCCGGAGCGGGCAGATGAGGGAAAAAGCGGAGGGAAAGCCGCGCAAAAACGTCATCAGATGGGCGGTTGCGATACTCGCAGCCGCGGCAGTGCTGTTCTGCCTGGTCTGGGCATACCCGATTTTGCGCAGCTATTTGGTGATGGGCGTCTACTCGGCTCAGCAGTTAAGCGCCAGCGTACTGCAGGAGTGCGGCATGAGCATCCGCGTCCCCATCGCGGATGGCTGGTATCCCCAAATGCTCGTATTCAATGCGGACGGTTTTGCGGCGTGGTCGGGCATCGACGCGTGCATGACGGTGCTGTATACCTTCGGCGCGTTTGATTTCGGGACGCGCGCATCCTCGCTGTATGACCCGGCGAGTGACAAGTATTCGGCGTTTTACGGTGCGTATGCGGTCAGGAAAGAAGATGGCATATTCGGCTTCGGCGAGGACGGTACGCTGAACCTGGATGAGATAACTCAGGCGGTGCGGTACGACGACACGCAGCTGGTGCTGGCGAGCCTGGGCTGTGAGGAGCCGGCGTTTGAAGTTGAACGCATTGACGCGACGCCGGACGCGGTCTGCGCGGGCAGCGGCGGCTGGGTGCGCATCGATGCCGCCCTGCGGGTGAGCGGCGCGGCGCATGCGTACCGGGAGGACAGGCTGGCCTACCTGCAGTACGGCGCGCCGTCCCCGTATGCGGGCGATGATTTCGCCGTAACGCAGATGTCCGGGCGGGTGTACGCCAAGTATTTTCCGGAGTTTGGCTGCACGGTGATGATGTACTGCCTCGCGCCGAATATGGATACGGTGGACGAATGCGACATGCAGGCGCTGCAGAAAGCGCAGGTTCTGACGTTACAGTAAATCGGCCACGGTTTGAGCCGCCATATCGATGAGCTCTTTTGCGGGCATGTCAGCCACGCCGGGGATGACGAGATTGCACCGGGATATCGGGATGAGCACCTTTTTGGCGGGGCTTTCGGCGATGGCGCGGGCCATGCGCGGCGTGATCTCGCCCAGCATGCCGCTGGCTGCGATGATGCCGAGGCCGCCGACGATGACGTCGGCATCGCGAGCGCTCGTGCAGACTGCTTTCTCGCCCGCCGCGCATTCATGAGCGCCGCTCTTTTTCATCGCGGCGGTGGCCGCCGCGTTGGTGCCGACCGCAGTCAGGCGGATTCGGCCTCCGCATTTCTCGGTCAGTTTTTTTACGATGGCTGCGCCCAGGCCGCCGCCCTGCGCGTCCACCACAACCACGTGAAGCATGGCATGATTATATATCATCCGCCGCTATAGGACAAGCGGACCCGGACCGGGGACGCGGGAAGCCGGATACGTGAGATATTTGACCGGCCAAACATTTTTTCCTTTGTAAAGGGCGACAATATCATATATAATATGGCATTAAGGGATATACCGGGATATTTTGGGGTCAGTTTTTCACTTTAATATAAGGAGGGTTTATCATGCCACTTGTTACAACGACGGAGATGTTTAAGAAGGCGTATGATGGCGGCTATGCGATCGGGGCGTTTAACGTTAACAACATGGAGATCGTGCAGGGCATTACCGAAGCGGCCAAAGAGTTTAGGGCTCCGCTGATTCTGCAGGTGTCCAAGGGCGCGCGCGCATATGCCAACCCCATCTATCTGCGCAAGCTGGTGGAGGCGGCGCTGGAGGATACCGGCCTGCCGATTTGCCTGCATCTGGATCACGGCGATTCGTTCGAAGTCTGCAAGGACTGCATTGATACCGGCTTTACGTCGGTGATGATAGACGGGTCACACCTGCCGTTTGAAGAGAACATCGCACTGACCAAAAAGGTCGTGGAATATGCGCATGACCACGGCGTTGTGGTGGAAGGCGAGCTGGGACGCCTGGCCGGCGTGGAAGACGAGATCAACGTGTCGGCGGAGGATTCCTCGTATACCCGCCCCGAAGAGGTGGAAGAGTTCGTCGGCAGGACGGGCGTGGACTCTCTTGCGATTGCCATCGGGACAAGCCATGGCGCGTTCAAGTTTAAAGGCGAGCCCAAACTGCGTTTCGACATTCTGGAAGAGGTATCGCGTCGTCTGCCCGGCTTCCCGATTGTGCTGCACGGCGCGTCTTCGGTTGTTCCCGAATTCGTCGATATGATCAACAAGTACGGCGGCGACATGCCGGGCGCGCAGGGTGTTCCGGAAGACATGCTGCGCAAGGCGGCGCAGAGCGCGGTCTGCAAGATCAACATCGACTCCGACCTGCGTCTCGCGATGACCGCTACCATCCGTAAATACTTCGCGGAGAATCCCTCCCACTTCGACCCGAGGCAGTACCTCAAGCCGGCGCGCGCGGCGATCAAGGAACTGGTTAAACACAAGATCGAACATGTGCTGGGCTGCGCGGGCAAAGCCTGAAGTTTACGAGCCCTAACAGACCAAAGACCAGATAACAGGGATCTTTCGGGATCCCTGTTTGCATATGGGCGGGCTGATACCATGGTGAATATAGGGGCACAGACGCGCAATAAGGCGGGAATACCGCGTCATAGCACTGCGCCGGAACGCATAATTATGATATATATCGTATAGCTTTATGGGGGCGACGCGAATGGGGCTGGGCATCGATTTTATGGTGGTGCTGTTCTTTGCGCTTGGGCTCGTTCTGCTGTACTTCACGGGATGGCTGCTGCTCGCCCCCCTGAAGTTTATCATGAAGCTGCTGGTCAATGGCCTGCTGGGCGGCCTAATGCTGCTGGTCATCAACCTGATCGGCGGTTTTTTTTCTGTGACCATCGCAATCAACCCCTTAAGCGCCGTGATCGCGGGCTATTTCGGCCTGCCAGGCATCATACTGTTACTGCTGCTCAAACTGATTCTTGCCTAGCCGATAAAACGTTTTTTTATTCATATAATATGGACAAGTATGAACATGCGGGGGAAGACGGCGGTGAAGCGTGCCTTTGGTTGCGCATTTCAGGGGATTTTGGACGCGGCAAGAGAGCAGCGCAGCTTTCGCGTGATGCTGGTTTGCATGCTCGCAGTGGTGCTGGCTGGGCTGGCCTGCGGGCTTTCGGCCGATGAGTGGGTGGCGGTGCTGCTCTGCTGCGGCGTGACACTGGCGCTGGAGCTGGTCAACACCGCGCTGGAAGCCGCCGTGAACCTTGCCACCCGGGAACAGAGCGAGCTGGCGAGGCGGGCCAAGGACGCGGCGGCGGGCGCGGCGCTCGTGTTTGCGGCCATCTCGGCTGCGGTGGGCCTTATCATATTTGTTCCGAATATTATCCGGACATTCACGCAATAAAATACCCCGGCAGAACCGGGGGAGTATTATTTTGGGCAAAATCACATAACCAAGTTTTTCTGTTCGCCGCGCCTTTTCGCCATGTGCGCAAACACTTCACGGGCGAGCACCAGTTCCTCGTTGGCAGGGATCACCACGACAGTCACGCGGGAATCAGGGGCAGAGATGACAGCTTCGTCGCCGCGGCAGGCGGCGTTTTTGGGCTCGTCCAGCTTGATGCCCATGTGCGCGAGCGGCTCGCACACCAGCCGGCGTACCTCCGCTGAATTCTCTCCTATACCGCCCGTGAAAGCGAGCAGATCCAGCCCCCCGAGCTGAGCGTAATAGCTACCGATATACGAGCGGATGCCGTGGCAATACACATCGATAGCGAGCCGCGCCCGTTTATCGCCCTTATTCGCCGCTTCCTGAATGTCGCGAAGATCGCCCGAGACGCCGGAGATGCCCAAAAGGCCGCCGCGCTTCACCAGGCCGTCCCACACTTCTTCCAGCGTCAGGCCGGATTTCAGCAGGTAGATGGGGATGAACGGGTCGAGGTCGCCGGTGCGGGTGCTGTGCTGCACGCCCGACTGCAGCGAAAAGCCAAAACTGTTGTTCTGCGAAACGCCGCCCCGGATGGCGCAGATGGACCCGCTGCCGCCCAGGTGGCACGAGATTACGTATTTGGGATTGCCGTATTTTTTGGCGGTTTCGGAAACATACCGGTGCGATGCGCCGTGATAGCCGTAGCGCCGGATGCCATGCGCCTGCGCCCATTCATACGGTATGCCGTATACATACGCTTCCTCCGGTATGGTGCGGTGGAAGAACGGCTCGAACACGCCCACCATCGGCATGTCGGGCAGCAGCGCCTTGAACGCCCGGATGGCTTCCAGGTACGCGCTGTTGTGCACCGGCGCAACGTTCATATAGTCTTCCAGGCCCTGCATGCAGGCGTCGTCGATATCGTGCACGCCGGTATAGCCCTTGCCGATTACCGTCTTGAAGCCGATGGCGTCCACGTCGGCCACGCCGGCGATGACGCCGGTTTCCGCATCCGTCAGCGCATCCAGGAACAATCGTATACCTTCGCGGTAGGACGGTATGTCCATGCCTTCGCGTATAAACGATGTTTTTGTGCTTTTGTACGAGAATATGGAGGCGTTCCGGGAACCGACGCGGTCCATTTTGCCTTCGGCGACTGCCTGTTCGCCGGGCATCAGAAAAAGCTTGTATTTTAAAGACGTGGAGCCTGCGTTGCAGATAAGGATATACATATGTTATAGTCCTTTCGTTGCCAAAAGATATCTGCGCCTATTCTATCATAGAGGCTGTGCGCGGGCAATGCGCTTTCATATCAGCTAAATATGCGCAATAACGCTTAAAAATGCGGCAAAATCGAAATTCCGTCTTGTCACAGCGCCGGGCCTATGTTATAATCCAAAAGTTGATTTAGGGCGGTCCGCTTTCCGAAAAGCTCGGCATGTGTTTTTTGTTTTTTAAGCCGACGCGAAGCATACGGTTATGAACGCCTGAAACGGGAGGAGGAATCAGCAAATGGACCAGATCATCAGAGCCATCGAGAAAGAACGCATGCGCACCGATCTGCCCGATATCCATATTGGCGACACCGTAAAGGTGTGGGTAAAGGTTATCGAGGGCACGAGAGAGCGTCTGCAGGGCTTTGAGGGATATGTGATTGCGCGTAAGGGCAGCGGTCTTTCGGAGACCATCACCGTGCGCCGTGTTTCGTTCGGTGTCGGCATCGAGCGGACGTTCCCCATCCACTCGCCCAAGATTGCCAGCATTGACATCGTGCGCAGCAGCAAGGTCCGCCGTGCGAAGCTCTACTTCCTGCGTGACCGCGTGGGCAAAGCGGCGAAACTCAAAGAAAAACGCTAAACATGAAAAGGAGCCGTATTGGCGGCTTCTTTTTATTTTGGCATATTGCAAGGAAAAGAGCCGCTTAATGCGGCTCGTCGTGTTTCATAAAGCGGCAATTCTTTAAGGCTCCATCGGCTTGATATTTGGCGACGGCTGCGCGTTGAACACCATCGAGTACGGCGGGACGGACTGCGTCAGCCACACGTTGCCGCCGATCACCGAATCGTGGCCGATGCGGGTATCCCCGCCGAGTATCGTTGCGCCTGCGTATATGACCACATTGTCTTCGATGTCCGGATGGCGCTTGATGCCCTTGATGGGGTTGCCGTTCTCGTCCAGCGGGAAGCTCTTCGCGCCCAGCGTGACGCCCTGATACAGCTTCACGCCTTTACCAATGGTGCACGTTTCGCCGATGACGACGCCGGTGCCGTGGTCGATGAAAAAGCTCTCGCCGATGGTCGCGCCTGGATGGATGTCGATGCCGGTGTTGCGGTGGGCGTACTCCGTCATGATCCGGGGGATGAGAGGCACGTCGCAGGTGTATATCAGGTGGGCGATCCGGTAGATGCTGACCGCCTCCAGCGAGGGGTAGCTCAGCATGATCTCCTCCAGCGATTTGGCCGCGGGATCGCCCTCATAGGCCGCGCGGATATCGGTGGCCAGCGTTTTGCGGATGTCCGGCAGCCCCTCCATGATGCGGATGGTCAGCTGCTCCGCACGTTCTCGGCATTCGTTGGGCGACAGGCTGGCGTCGGTGCACGAGCGCGTCAGCAGCTGCGATATGATAGCGCACAGCGAACGGGCCGCGCTGTGCATCTTGTCACGGATGATTTTGTCCAGCCGCGCATGGCTGACCGGCTCTTTCTCATAAACGCCTGGCAATATCAGCGAGCGCAGCAGCTTCAGTATATCAATTACCTGAGTGCGCGTGGCAAAGCCCAGCGCCTCATGGGCGTGCAGGCTTTCGTGGTTAATGCTGATCAGGGCTTCTTCGACCTCGTTGTGGGCCAGCCAGTCATTCAGTCTCATTGTTGTCTTTTCCTCCTCTTCGATACAGCTGGACAATGTCCGCGATGGTCATGTTGTCGAGCGTGCTGTTGATCGCGCGGCCGACGGACAGCCAGAGTGACCGCGTCAGGCACGCGTCAAAAGACTCGCAGCTAGGCGCTTCGGCGCTGTCGACACAGCACTGTGTGGGCACCAAGTCGCCTTCCAGCGCGCGCACCACTTCGCCCGCGCTGATGCTGGATGCGGGACGCGCCAGATAATATCCGCCGCTTTTGCCGCGAACGCTGGCGATGATACCGGCGTTTTTCAGCGCAAAAAATATCTGCCCGAGATAGCGGGGGTCGATATTTTGCCGACCGGCAACCTGAGCGATGCTCTGATGACCTTCCGCTTCGTGCAGCGCCAGATCCGTCACGCTCAGCAGCGTGTATTGCCCATTTCTTGATATCTTCATAATATTCCTCCCTGCCATTATATGTCCATATGTTTGACAGTGACAAGCTCAATTATTGTGCCTGATTCCTCTTGACAAAACCATATTGCAATAGTATGATATCATTAAATCATTAGAAAAACAATAGGATATGTAATGTTTTAGAGGGGAGGCCCTAAAGATGGCCAAAAAGGAGATTTACCTGGACCATGCAGCCACAACATACGTCCGGCAGGAAGTGCTGGACGCCATGCTCCCCTGCATGACTGACATATACGGCAATCCGTCCAGCTTACATAGTTTTGGGCAGCGGGCGAGGAAGGCTCTGGAGGAGGCGCGGGCATCGGTGGCGGCGTTGCTGCATGCCAAGCTAGAGGAGATATTCTTCACCTCGGGCGGCACCGAGAGCGACAACTGGGCGCTGCGCGGCGTCGCGGCGTCGAGGGGCAGCAAGGGGCGTCACATCATCACGTCCAAAATTGAGCACCCTGCCGTGCTGAACACCGCCAAGGATCTTGAGAAAGCCGGTTTTCGTGTGACGTATCTGGACGTGGATGCGGACGGCATGGTGAATGTTGACCAGCTGAAAGAGGCGCTCACCCCCGATACGATACTGGTCAGCATCATGGCGGCCAACAACGAGATCGGCACGTTGCAGCCGATCGAGGAGATCGGGCGCATTGTGAAGGCCGGCTCCAAGGCGGCGTTCCATGTGGATGCGGTGCAGGCCGTAGGCGCGATAGAGGTCAATCTTGAGAATTGGAAGGACGTGGATTTGCTGTCGCTGTCGGGCCATAAGTTCTACGGCCCCAAAGGCGTGGGCGTGCTGTTCATCCGCAAAGGCACCCGCATTGGCTCGATGGTCACCGGAGGCTCGCAGGAGAGAAAGAAACGGGCGGGCACCGAGAATGTGCCCGGCGTGGTGGGTTTCGCCAAGGCGCTGGAGCTGGCGGTGGCCGAGATGCCAGAGGAAAGCAGGCGGCTTACCGAGCTGCGAGACTATCTGATCGACCGGGTATTGGCGGAGATAGAAGGTTCCCGCCTGAACGGGCACCGGACGAAGCGGCTGCCGGGCAACGCCAACTTCTCTTTCGATTACATTGAAGGAGAGGGGCTGCTGATGCACATGAGCATGCGGGGCGTTGCGGCGTCCACCGGGTCTGCTTGCTCGTCGGCGTCGCTGGAGCCGTCGCACGTGCTGCTGGCCATCGGCTTAAAGCACGAAACGGCGCACGGGTCTTTCCGTGCAACGCTGGGAAAAACGACAACCAAAGAAGATATCGACTACACGGTGGAGGCGCTCAAAAGCGTTGTGAAGATGCTCAGAGAGATGTCGCCGTTATACGATGAGATGAAAGGAGAAAGACAATGTACAGTGAAAAAGTGATGGAGCATTTCACCAACCCGCATAACGTGGGGATACTGGAAGATTACAACGCAGTCGGCGAAGTGGGCAACGCTCACTGCGGCGACATCATGCGAATGTATCTGAAGATAGAAGACGATGTGATCAAGGATGCGTCGTTCAAAACGTTTGGGTGCTGTGCGGCCATCGCATCGTCCAGCGTGGCGACGGATATGATCAAGGGCATGACGGTGGACGAAGCGCTTAAGCTTAAGAACGAGGATGTGGTAAAGGCACTTGACGGACTGCCGCCCGTCAAGATACACTGCTCGGTGCTGGCTGAGGAGGCCATCAAGAAGACCATCGAAAACTACAGAGAGGGCGCCGGGAAATGAAACTGTCCACGAGGGGGCGTTACGGACTGCGGGCGCTGGCGGATCTCGTTATGCATGACGAAGGCAGCCCGGTGACGCTCGCGGACATCGCGCGGAGGCAGCGCATATCGGGCCGCTATTTGGAGAGCATATTCTCCATGCTGAAAAAAGCCGGCCTGGTGCGCTCCGTCAAAGGCGCGGGCGGTGGCTATCTGCTGGCCCGGCCGGCTGCTGAGATATCTGCCGGCGAGGTGCTGACGGCGCTGGAAGGCGACCTGTCCATCGTCGAGCCTGATTTAAGCGACGGCGGAGCGTATACGTTAAGCCGGTGCATCAAAGAGAACGTATGGGATGTGGTGTCGCAGCGCATCAAGGCGGAGGTGGACGCCGTATCCTTAAAGCAGTTGATTGAAGGACGGGAAAATACGCTCCCGCAAAAAGACTAACAGCCGCGTCGGCTGACGCGCGGAAAGGATATGATCTATGCCGATTAAGATACCTGAAACCCTGCCGGCCTACGAGGTGCTGAGCCGGGAAAA
>JBMNOT010000071.1:0-9939 GCA_050943225.1 Christensenellales bacterium
CCTCAGCTTGATGCCCGTCCACTGCTCGAACTGGGCCTTGGTGATGCGCTTTTTCTGCAGCAGCGCCCATGCCTGTTCAAATATGCTGCTGCTCCTGGAAAGCTCATACTGGTCCACGCTCAGATCGTAGCCGCTCCTCCATTGGTCGTACGCCATCAGCGCCGCGTTGAGCTCCGCCTGGTTCTGCTGCTCCAGCGCGAATCTGTCCGCGCTGTACTGCGTATCCAGGTTGGCAAGCGCCAGGTTGATGTTGTCGGTGTAGTCCTGCTGCTGGCGGTTGATATCGCCCACCGTCTTCAAAAGCGCGGTCTGGTTGCGCTGCTGCAGCGTCTGCGACGTGCCGCCCGCGCCGGAGAGACCCATGTTGGCCATGTTCTCCTTGCGCGCCTGCTCGGCCAATGCGTTTTCGGTATAGGCCTGGTTGCGCAAGGCCTGATACGCCTCCGGCGCTTTGGCGAGCTGCGCCTGATAGCTGCTCACATTTTGGGTATAAGACGCCTCCGCCTTTTTCAGCTGCGCCTCCAGCTGGCTTTTATACTGCTTTTCCAGGCTGGCCTTGGCCTGCTCGGGCGTCAGCGTCGCTCTGCCGGTGCTCATTGATGCCCCTCCTTCAGCTTCAGCAGCCGCGCTTCAATCAGGCTGGAGGCGTACTCGATGATATCCCCGGCGTTATCCTCCAGCAGCGCCAGAGTCTGCGCGGACAGGCTGGACAAAAACCGCTCCAGCGCGAGGTCTGCTATCTCCCGGGCATCGTCCGCGGTCAGCTTGCCGTCCGCCGACTTCTCCTTGAGGCCCTGCACCACCGTCTGCTGCAGGCTCGCCACCACGGTATCCGCCACCTTCTCCGCCTCATACAGCGCAAAGGAGAGCATCTCGCAGCGCGTCCTGCCCTTCAGCCACGCAAACGCCGCCTTTACCAGCGGGATGATGACCGCGGAGAACAGCAGCCCCGCCAGCGCTATGATCAGCTCGTTCCAATCAATCTGCATACCGATTTCCTCCGTTTTCTTTTGATGCTACACCCAATCGTCTTTCACGATCTTTCAACCTTGGCGGCAAAAATAAAAAAGCCCCCGCATATTGCCGGGAGCCTTTGAGCCATAGGCAGATGCGGGGGTGTTTTGCGGTTAAAGCTGTTGTCAGCGGTATGAATTCTGCAGTATCTTCAGCACGTCCTCGTCGGAAAGAGATGTCCTGTCCATGTCGAACAGCCCGCCCATTGTCTCGCGGGCGTTGCGCGCGTACTTCTCCAGCTCGTCGTACTTGATGCCGTAGTCCGACATCTTAAGCATGTCCACGCCGCACGCCTGCTGCAGCTCCGTCAGCGCTTCCACAAAGTCCATCGGGCTCTTGGCATCCTTCTTGCCCAGCGCGCGCGCCATGTCGATCATGCGCTCGTCGCACGCGCCCGACTGTGCGAAGTGTGTGTAGTAAGCCCTGCTCACCATAATCAGCGCCGCACCGTGCTCCAGATCGGGGTGGTATGCGGACAGCGCATGCGCCAAAGAGTGCTCCGACGTGCAGGACGATGTGGACTCCACCATGCCGGACAGCGTGTTGGCCAGCGCCACGTCTTCGCGCGCCGCGATATCCGAGCCGTTTTCCACCGCCGTCGAAAGGCTCTTGCCCACCAGCTCGATGGCTTTGAGCGCGTAGATATCGCTGATGGGATCGGCGAACTTGCAGATATAGCCCTCGGTGCTGTGGAACAGCGCGTCGAAACCCTGATACGCCGTCAGATGCGGCGGTACCGTCACCATCAGCTGCGGATCCACAATGGACAGCACCGGGAACGTTTTATCGTACCCGAAGCCGATTTTCTCCTCGCCGTTGGTGATCACCATCCAGGGGTCCGCCTCGGTGCCGGTGCCCGCCGTGGTGGTGATCGCTACCACAGGCAGCGGGTCGTTGGGTACGGGCAGGCCCTTGCCGCTGCCGCCGCTGACATAATCCCAGTAGCTGCCGGAGTTGCAGGCCATCACCGCGATGGCCTTGGACGAATCGATGGGGCTGCCGCCGCCCAGCCCGATCACGAAGTCGCAGCCGGTCTCCCGCGCCATCTGCGCGCCCTCGTGCACGTGCTCGACGATGGGATTGGGCAGTATGCGGTCGAACAGCACGTAAGAGACGCCGCTCATGTCGAGCTGATCCGTGAGCTGCTGCAGATAACCGTACTTTTTGACGGACTGGCCCGCGCCGGTCACGATCAGCGCTTTCTTGCCGGGCAGCGCCTGTTTGTGCAGTTCAGACAGCGCGCCGTTGCCGAACAGTATTCTCGTGGGGATATAGTGGTCAAATCTCATCTCTTGACTCCTTTATATCGTGATGTTTATATGGTAACACCTTCAAATATGGGCAAGTCAAGTCAATATTGTTAATTTTCTGGATACAGATTATTAAATTTCTGAATGCAGCCGCTCCGTCACTTGGGTTCCATCGCCTTAACCAGGGCCACCGCCTGCCTGAGGCGCTCGCAATAGCCCCCGCTTACCGTATGGATTTTGCCGCCGAAGCCGTACTCTTCATACATTTTCATCAGCTTCGCGTGCAGTTCCCACCTGAGTTTCTCATCGCTGTTGAACCGCAGGCCGTCGTCCACCCATGGCACATCCGGCGTCAGCATGATGACGCAGTCGTAACGGCCGGGGTCAATGAACCGCTTCACGCCGGGAAAGTCCTCCGGATCCTGCGTGTACATCCGCGCGTAATACAGCGTTACCACCGCGTCGCTGTCGAAGAATACAAACCGGTTGGCATGGCGCAGCGCGTCCATGTCCGAGAGATACTGCTCGTATGCGATTATATCGAAATCACGCGGCACAAACACTGCTTCGTTGCCGCCCATATGCTTCGACGAATAATACCGCCCTACCTCAGGCGGCGACCATGGCGTGTGGAATATCTTCGCGAGATACTTCGCCAGCGTGGTTTTCCCCACGCTCTCCGTGCCGGTCAGCAATATCTTTTTGGCGAAAAAAGGCCGCGCCGCACCTGGGATATAGTCCCAGTGCATAAGCGGGTTTCGTCTTATCTCCGTGCCGCTGATGGGATATTGGGAGCGTTTGTAATCGAACAGCACGTACTTCATCATGGGCAGATACTGCGCCATGGGAGCGGCATAGTCTTCCTCGCCGCCGAACATCGCCTCAACCGGTTCGGGAAGCACCTTAAGCAACCGCTTGGATCACAGCGGCCAGCCATCGGGAAACTCGGGAATCCCCTCTTCGTCCAGCATCAGTATTTTGATATGGTCCAGCCCGGCCAGTTCCTGAGACAGCCACCGCGCCCGCAGTTTTATGTCCATGGGCGGCACGCCGTCCCGGCGGCACAGCCGTGCGGTATGTTCACGGTTGTCGGACACCACCACGTAAAGCCTTTCGCACTGCGCCGCCGCGTGAATGATGGCGTTGATGTGGCCCCGGTGCGGCGGCAGAAACTTCCCCGCTATCGCCCCTGCTCTATACATAAGCCAGCTTTGCCCCTTTCTTCCAGTTGAGCAGCCCGTAGACCGAGTTCACCAGATACGCCACCCACATAATCAGCGTCGGCAAAGCCCAGGGCAGCGACGCCGGGTCGGCCACGATGACCAGCGCCCACATCACCAGCGTGATGACGTTGACCAGTATCCACAGCCACCATTGCTCCGCGTAGCACAGCGCCACGCAGAATATGCCGGTTATGGCGCTCAGCAGCGGCAGCGCCCAGTTCAAAAGAATGCTGCCGGCGTCCGCATAGTCGGTGCCCGTCCAGGAAAACACAAACGTGGCGGCCAGAATCAGCGCGCAGAAAACCGCCAGCCATACCTTTTCAAAAGTGGTCCAGTCTTTCAAAAGCCCACCCCGCATTTATACCGCCAAAAACAGCGCCGGGATTATGTCAATCCCAAATCGCGCGGCAGGATTTTAATATCCTGCCCTGCCGCCTTCCCCTCCGGGATACCCCGTCAGCTCCCACCAGCTCACCGCGCCGGTATTGAGGGCGTTGGCTTTCAGCACCTCATAAAAGCCCGCCCGCGCAGTACGATAATACGGGTTGACGTAGAATACGCCCAGCAGGCCGAATGTCAGCCCGGAAAGCAGGTTCCAGCCAATGAAGCTTAAGTCCAGCAAAAAGAGGTCTCTTTTGTAGCCGTTCGTCATGCGCCTGGACAGCGTAATGGCGTCCAGCGGCTGTACGGCGGGGAATTCGGACAGTATATACGGCGCCGCGAAATACGCGTACGATTTGATGATGCCCGGAACAATAAGCAGCAGCGACCACAGGGCTATAAACAGGTTCATCAGGAACATGCCGCCCAAATTGCGCCCGTAATCGTCGAAGCCGCGTTGGAACATGTCGCCAACGCTGGTGTGCCAGCCGTTGTAAACGCAGCGGTTGAAGTGCGCGTTCCCCACCCTTAATGGCAGGCCCACAAATAAATATACCAGCGCGGCAATTCCCGCGAAACCGGAAATAAACGGCCATATCTCCTTTGGCAGACTGCCATGATTTGAATAGCCGTTCCATCCGAAAAAGAAATTGAACGGGGTGTCGTCCGCGAGCAGAAGAAACAGCAGCGCCGCACCCACGCACATGCCGTACCGCTGTTTGAACCTGAATTTCGCGGTCTCCTTAATCCATGCCCGCTGTATTATCATAATACCTCCTTTATGCGGCGTGCCGCTTATTTCGCTTTCTGTAATGATGTTCTCCTTTTTTTAAGGCGATTCCTTCCAGCGGGCGGCAGATACAAAAAAACGCCTCCTTAAAAGGCCGTCTTATTTGGCGGATAGCCCATGCTTACAGAACCGGTCAAAACTCGCCTTGTCCGCGAATATATATTCAGCCTACTGCTTGTCAGCGGGCCGCTGGTGTTCGCCGTCCGCCTGCAAAGCCGCCTCTCTGGCCGCTGCGCTGAGCACGCGCTCCAGCGACACGATCTGCTGCGGCGTCAGCTCGCAGCTTAATTCGGCAGCCTTCTGATACCACCGTGCCGCCTCCTTTAAATCCGCCGCCACGCCGCGGCCGTAAAAGTAACAAGAGGCCACATATTCCATCGCGGGCGGGTAACCTGCCTTCGCCGCTTTGAGATACCAGGAGAACGCCGCTTCAGCGTTGGGCGTGCCCCGCTCGCCGTCTCTCTCCATGTCGCCCATGCGGCACATGGCCTGCACATTGCCCAGTTGCGCCGCGTGCTCATACCACACAAACGCCGCGGTAGGGTCCGCCTCCACGCCGAGCCCCCATTCCAGGCAGCACGCGTACCCGTACTGCGCACCCGGATGAAACAATTCCGCCGCTTCCTTATAGCAAAGAGCAGCAGCCGTGTATTCGCCCATCTGATAGAGGCTTTCGCCCAGCTGATACAGTGTTTCCAGTTTCCTGTTCATTCCGAGTCTCCCTGAAGTCTTCAATAACTGGCAATAGGTTTATCGGCTTTTTTCGCACAAACTCAAGAGTTTTGGAAACAGACGAAAATATTTGCTGCATAAAATGTGCATGCCCGCAGGGCGGCTTATTGCGGGGCAAACCGTAAATTTACCGCGAAAACCCATCTTTTTTTGCCCTGTCCAGCATTGCATGTTTATTCATTGTGTAGTATAATGCGGTATCGCAAATTATTAGTTTGGAGGAATATATAAGAATGAAGAGTCTGAAAATCATCGTCGCTGTGATACTCGTGTTGGGCCTTGTGCTGGCATTCGGCGCCTGCGGGAAGAAAGACACAGTCAAGGAAGGCGTGCTCACCTGGGCAACCAACGCGCAGTTCCCGCCGTATGAATACTACGAAGGCGACAAGGTTGTGGGCATCGACGCTGAAATCATCGCGCTGATCGCGGAGAAGCTGGGCATGACCGCTCAGGTTGAGGACATGGAATTCGATTCCATCATCCCCGCGGTGCAGAGCGGCAAGGTGGACGTCGGCATGGCGGGCATGACGGTGACGGACGAGCGCAAGCAGGTCGTCAACTTCACCTCCCCGTATGCGACCGGCAAACAGGTCATCATCGTGAAGGAAGATTCCCCCGTCGCAGATCCGGATGACCTTGAGGGCAAAACGATCGGCGTGCAGCTGTCCACCACGGGCGACCTGTACATCACCGGGGACCTTGTGGAGGAAGGGCTGGCCAGCATTGAGCGCTACAACAAGGGCGCTGACGCGGTGCAGGCTCTGGTGCAGGGCAAGATCGACGCGGTGGTTATCGACAACGAGCCCGCCAAGGTGTTCGTGTCCATGAACGAAGGCCTCAAGATCCTGGAGACCGAGTACGTCACCGAATCCTATGCGATCGCCGTTGCCAAGGGGAATACGGAACTGTTCAACAAGATCGAAACCGCCCTGCAGGAGCTCATTAAATCCGGAGAAGTTCAAAAGGTCATTGACAAATACATCAAGGCCGAATAACGCTTGACAATACGTGGCCTCGCTGTTACTTTTTAAAGGGCAGAACGGATATTTTCACTGCAACCGGCAAGGCTGCCTTATCGGGCAGCCTTTTCATTAACCAAAGGAGGAAGGCCGTATGGCGGATTGGTGGCAGACATTCGTGGATAAATTCACGATTGCCTTTGTGGATCACAACAGATGGAAGTTCATCACCCAGGGCCTTACTAATACGCTGGTTATCACGTTTTTTGCCGTGGTCATAGGTATCGTCATCGGATTCATCGTATCGGTCATCCGCGTCACGCACGACAAGACCGGCAAGCTCAAAATCGGCAACGCTATTTGTCAGGTGTATCTCGCGGTAATCCGCGGCACGCCGGTGATGGTGCAGATCATGATTATCTACTTCGTGATTTTCGCCGCCGCTTCCACCACCTACAAAATACCGCTCGCCATACTCGCATTCGGCATCAACTCGGGCGCGTACGTCGCGGAGATATTCCGCGGGGGCATCAACGCCATCGACGCCGGCCAGTTTGAAGCGGGGCGGAGCCTGGGGTTCAACTACGTCCAGACGATGTGGTATATCATCGCGCCGCAGGCTTTCAAGAACGCCATACCGCCGCTGGCCAACGAGTTTATCGTGCTGCTCAAGGAGACCTCGGTGGCCGGCTACATCGGCGTGGAAGAGCTGACGCGCGGCGCGTTCAGCATAGGGGGCAGCACTTACGACTACACGCTGCCGCTCTTGGCCGTCGCGCTTATATACCTCGCGCTGGTTGTGGGGCTGTCGCGGCTGGTGGCGCTGCTGGAAAGGAGGCTGAGGCGCAGTGAACGGTAACCATATTGCTCCCGGGGACGTATTAATCCGCGCCGTGGGCTTGAAAAAGCATTACGGCAAGATAAAGGCGCTGGACGGCGTAGACGCCGAAACTCGCAAGGGCGACGTCGCGGTGATCGTTGGGCCTTCGGGCTCCGGCAAGTCCACATTCCTGCGCTGCCTGAACCTTCTGGAAGAGCCCACCGGCGGCCATATCTACTTCGAGGGCGTGGACATCACCGACCCCCGGGTGGACATCAACGTCCACCGCCAGAAGATGGGCATGGTGTTCCAGCAGTTCAACCTGTTCCCGCACATGAAAGTGCTGCAGAACCTGACGCTGGCGCCCATCAAGCTGCTGAAAAAGACGCAGGCCGAGGCGGAGGAAACCGCCATGTCGCTGCTCGCGCGCGTGGGCCTTGCGGACCGCGCTCACGCCTACCCCAGCCAGCTCTCGGGCGGGCAGAAGCAGCGCATCGCCATCGTGCGGGCGCTGTGCATGAACCCGAACGTGATGCTGTTCGACGAGCCCACTTCCGCGCTGGACCCCGAGATGGTGGGCGAGGTGTTGGACGTGATGAAGTCGCTGGCGCAGGGCGGCATGACGATGGTGGTCGTCACGCACGAGATGGGCTTTGCCCGCGAGGTGGGCACGCGCGTGATGTTCATGGACGAAGGCCGTATCGTGGAAGAAAACGCGCCGGCAGAGCTGTTCGGAAACCCGCAGTCCGAGCGCTTAAAGAGCTTCCTCGCAAAAGTGCTGTAAGATATGCCGAAGCGCCTGATAACGAGGCGCTTCTTTCTTTTGAAGGGTTTTTTGGAGGTACGCGTATGGGCAACATATTGACCTACGTTCAGACGGAGCTGCGCCGTTTTTCGGAGCGTCCCTTCGGCGTTGTAGACAGCCTGGTGCTGGCGGAGCTGGCCTATGTGCGCTTCGGCAGCGGCGTGCCGGGCTTTCAGCGCCTCCGGCGCGGCGTGCGGCTGCGCGACCTGTATAAAGCCGAACTAATGGGCGCGCTGTTCCCCTTCCTCCCCGCGGAGGAGCGGGCTGCGATAAACAGCGGCAAATATCCCACAAGCTCACAGAACCGCTATGCCCTGCTGGCAGCCGCCGCGATGAGCCCGCGCTTCAGAGACATCCGGCTGCGCTTTTACGCCGAGGAGCAGGACGATGCGCGCACGCAGCAGTTCGCCGCCGTCACGTTCCTGCTGCCCGGCCGGGAGGCTTTTATCGCGTTCCGCGGCACCGATTCCTCGCTCACCGGCTGGAAGGAAGACTTCAACATGGCGCTTATCTCCCCCATACCTTCTCAGGAGTCAGCCGCGAAATACCTTGCCGCGGTGGGCCGCCGGCTTATTTTCCGGCGCACGCTGATGACGGGCGGCCATTCCAAGGGCGGCAACCTCGCCGTGTACGCCGCGATGACGGCTGCCCCCAGCCTGCAGAAGCGCATCGCCGCGGTGTACAACCACGACGGGCCCGGCTTTAAGACGGGCGTGCTGGACAGCCCCGGCTACCGCGCCATCGAGCCGCGCATCGTCAAAATACTGCCGCAGTCGTCCATCGTGGGCATGCTGCTTTCCGACAAGGACGACTACGCGGTGGTGGAAAGCCGCCGCTTCGGCCCGATGCAGCACGACGCCTTCTCATGGGAAATAAAGGACGGCAATTTCGTGTACGCCGAAAAGCTGACGGGCAGCTCCGAGTACATGAACCGGACGCTGAAAGCGTGGCTGGAATCCATGCCGGACGCGCAGCGCCAGGCGCTCATCGAAGTACTGTTTCAGGTACTCGAATCGGCGGGCGCAGACACCGTCGAAGACATCGTAGAAGGACGCATAAAATCCCTCCGCGCGCTGCTCTCGCAGTACCGCAACCTGGACGCCGGCACCAGAAAGATGATCGCCCGGCTCGTGCGTGCGCTGCTAAAGCTGTCGGTGAAAAACCTAAGGCGCGAAAGGGCACGGAAAGAAAGCGCAGCCCCATCCCCGGAAAACTGACGCAAAAAAAGGCGGGCTGCTTAGAGCCGCTCCGCCTTCGCATCCACGTTCGTATTAATTCAGGAAATCCATCAGCCTGGCATACTCGGTGACAAAATCTTCGGGCTGCACAACCGAAGTCTTGTTGTAGCTGCCAACCTTGTACTTTTCCGGATAGCGGAACATTTTGAGTCCGCTGCTGTCCACGCCGCGCACTGCCGAAGCCAGGTCGACCATCTTGCCCAGCGGCATGTCGGTGCGCACATACTGCACCAGCGCGCCCAGAATATCGGGTATCTCGCCCACGCTGACGTTGCGGGCTTCGTTGAACAGCGCTTTGAGCACCGTCTGCTGCCGCTCGATGCGCCCGTTATCGCCGCCGGGATGGCGGATGCGCATGTAGGCCACCGCCTGCCTCCCGTTCAGGTGCAGCTCGCCCGCCTTGTTGATATTGGCCACCTTGCCGGACGGGTCTTCCCTGTTGATCTCGTTGATGTTGATGTTGAGCCATTCCAGCTCGTTCTTTTCCACCTTCACGTCCACGCCGCCCAGCGAGTCGATAATGTCTTCCATGCCGTAGAAGTTGACCACCATGTAATAGTCAGGCTGCAAACCAAAGCTCTTCTCAAACGTCGAATAGATGAGGTCGACGCCGCCGAAGCTGTAAGCGGTGTTCAGCTTGTTTTTGCCGTGCCCCTCGATACTCACCAGCGTATCGCGCATGAACGAAGCCATCTTGAGCTGTTTCTTTTCGGGGTTGACGCGCAGG
>JBMNOT010000072.1:0-9921 GCA_050943225.1 Christensenellales bacterium
ATTTGAGCTCCATCAGCGTACTGAGCCGCGCGTCCGTCATCGCGCCGTATCTTCTCAACTCTTCGGCGGCGGAGATCATGACTGCTCAACCTCTTTTTCGAGTATCTCGATCTTTGATTTATAGGTATTCAGCCGCTTGCCCAGCATGTCGGCCAGCTTCACGCCCTCGGCATAAAGCTCCATGCTCTTCTCGATGCCGACTTCGCCCGACTGCAGCTGCCGCGTGATCTCCTCCAGCCTTTGCAGGTCTTTTTCAAAATCGTCCATCAGCGGTCCGTCCTTTCCACAGCCACACGGCCGTCCGCAAACTCTATCTCCATGCGCTGCGACGCCGCGCGGCTGGATGTGATGACATGGCCGTCGCTGTATACCAGCGCATAGCCGCGGGCCAGCACGTTTTTGGGGTTTAAGCTGTCCAGCCTGTCCTGATACTGCGCCAGGCGCATGGCATAGCTCTTCAGCACCGCCTCCGCGCTGCTTTTCATCAGCGCCAGCTGGCCGTCGATGCGCTCCCGCATACGGTCCAGCTTCATGCGCAAGGGATATGCATGAAGCAGCGCAGACGCCGCCTCCAGACGGCGCTCGTGCGCATCCAGCACATCCTTAAGAGCCTGACCCAGCGCCGTCTTCTTCGCCTCCAGCATGTCCAGCATCGCCTGCTTCTCGCGGACGACCAGCTCCGCCGCCGCGGAAGGCGTGGGCGCACGCAGGTTCGCAGCCAAATCGCATAGCGTGTAGTCCGTCTCGTGGCCCACAGCGGAGACTACGGGGATATCCGATGCGTACACCGCCCGGACCACCGCCTCCTCGTTGAACGCGAACAGGTCTTCAAACGACCCGCCGCCGCGCGCTACGATGATCACGTCCACTTCGCGCCTGCGGTTGAAATACGCAATGCCCTCGCTGACCCGGGTCGCCGCGTCCGTCCCCTGCACCGGCACCGGATATACCGATATGCGGATGCCATCGAACCGGCGCGCGGCCACGTTGATGATGTCGTACATGACCGCGCCCGACGTGGAGGTGACGACGCCGATATGCGTGGGGAACAGCGGGAGCGGCTTTTTATGCGCCGCGTCAAAAAGGCCTTCCTCCGCCAGCCGCTTTTTGGTGCGCTCAAACCGGGCGAACAGGTCCCCCACGCCCTGCAAGGCGGCCGACTCCACCACCAGCTGGATGGTGCCGGTTTTGCGGTAAAACGTGACGCGGCCGGCCACGGTCAGCAGCGCGCCGTCCGCTATCACATCCCTGTCCGGATGGTCAAAAAAGTCGTACACAACGCAGCCGATCATGCTGTTTTCGTCCTTGAGGGAGAAAAACGCATGACCGACCTGCGACGAAGTCGAAAAGTTGGTTACCTCGCCGACCACCTTCACCGCGCTGATAAACGGGTCCTGAAAGAACTTGCGGCTTATGTACTCGGTGATCTGCGAAACGGTGAAAACCATATCAGCCATACAGGCGAGCCGCCTCGATGGTGTTCTCCATCAGCATGGTAATGGTCATGGGCCCCACGCCGCCCGGCACAGGCGTGATGAACGCGGCTTTCTTTTCTGCCTCTTCAAACGCCACGTCGCCTTTGAGCTTGCCGTCCACTTTGGTGGTGCCTACATCGATGACCACCGCGCCCGGCTTGATGAAATCGCCGGTGACCAGCCCCGGCCGGCCCACAGCCGCCACGAGTATATCCGCCTCGGCGCAGACCTTATCCAAATCCCGGGTGCGCGAATGGCACATCGTCACCGTCGCGTTTTCGTTCAGCAGCAGCAGCGACACCGGCTTGCCCACCATGTTGCTGCGCCCAATCACCACGGCGCGCTTGCCGGCAATCTCCGTGCCGGTGCTCTTGATGAGTCGGATAACGCCCTTGGGCGTGCACGGAATAAAGCCTTTCTCGCCCACCAGCAGCCGTCCTGCGGTTACCACGTGCAGCCCGTCCACGTCCTTGTTGGGGTCCACTTCGCGCAGTATCTCCAGCACATCAAGATGTGGCGGCAGCGGCAGCTGAACCAGTATGCCGTGCAGCGCCTTGTCTTGGTTGCACTGATGCACCAGCGCAACCAAGTCTTCTTTGGTGGTTTCAGCGGGCAGCTTGTGCACCACCGAATACATGCCCAGCTCCTCGCATGCCAGCGCTTTGTTGCGCACGTACACCGCGGACGCCGGGTCGTCGCCCACCAGTATCACCGCGAGGCCGGGCACCAGCCCCCGCGATTTCATCTCCACGACCTGCTTTTTGAGGTCTTCCCTGATTGCGGCCGATAGGGCCTTTCCGTCGATAATACTCAAGCCAAAACTCCTTTACCATGCAGCCGTTCCGCCGCGAGCGCCAGCCCGCAGGCGTTGTCGCTGCAGTATTCACGTTGCGTCAGTATGAGATGAATGCCTTTCTCCTGCGCGATTTCGCTCAACCGTTCGCGGATCACCTTGCCGGCTATCACGCCGCCCGACATTATAAAGCGGCAAAGCCCCAGTTCCTCCGCCGCATGGGCAACAAGCCGCGCCAGCGTCTCCACTACGCAGTCGAAAGCTGCGCTGCACACCTCCGCCGGGTCCTCGCCGTCTTTCAGGCGGCGAAGCGCCTGCGTCTCCGCGCCCGAGAGGTTGGCGTGAAGCCCGTCCACCTTAACCGCGAGCTTTTTCGCGCCCGGGCGGTACAGCGGCTCCATATGCGCGCCGGCGGGAAACGGCATCCCCGCCGCCACGCCCACGCGGTCTATAAGCTGGCCGCACGTGATGTCCAGCGAACCGCCCAAAGGCTTAATATCCGCCACCAGAGCGCCTTCTATCGTAACGCGCAGAATGTCCAGCGTGCCGCCAGACACGTGCATCGCGCCATATACGCCGTCCGGCACGTCATTGCCGAAGAACGCCGCATACAGGTGCCCGTGCTGGTGCGTGAGCGCATAGGGTTTGACGTCCAGAGCCGCCGCATACGCCGCCGCGTGGGAAGCGCCCACGCAGAACACCGGCATGTATGACTGCTCCGCCGGGCAGGGCTTCTCGCTATATGCCACAGCCGAGACTTGCAGGTTGTCCCAATTGTGCATTTCTGAAAAAAGCGCACGGAGGTTTTTCACATGCGCAAATACCGCTTCCGACTGCCGAAGCCCCCGGCTGCCCTGAGGCACCGTCAGCATCATACGCCTGTCCAGCGCCACGCGGCCGCCCGACACCACCGCGATGGACGTGGTGTAAGCGCTGGTGTCCACGGCAAAAGCCGCACTATTCGGGCCGCGCATCCGTCTCCCCAGCGGCGCACTCCGCCTGCCCGGCCACCGCAACGGGCGGCGAGTTTTTCAGCACCGCGCCGAATACACCGTTAATGAACCGCGCGGATTTGCCGCTGGAATATTTCTTGGCAAGCTCCACGCACTCGTTGATGGTGATGCTCTCGTGGATGTCGTCGCAGTAGTAGATCTCGCATACGCCGAGACGCAATATCGACAGCTCCACCTTTGCCATATGCGAGATGTTCCAGTTTTTCGAATTGGCCTGTATGGCAGCGTCTACTTCGTCTTTATACGTTTTATACAGCCCGATCATGCGGGCGACGTACGCCCAGGCATTGTCGTTCATGCCTTTATCAAAACAATCCCGCATGACATCCATCGTTGCGGGATTGAACTCGCCGGTGATTGCGTATTCGTAAAACAACCGCAGCGCTGTATCCCGTGCCGCTCTCCTGCTCATCTATCCTCCGCCTATTTGAATATGTCCGGTAATATCTTGTCCAATATTTCCATAAACTTTTTACGGAATCTGTTTTTCGTGCCGAAAAATGCGCCCACCCCGGCGCACAGCGCTAGGAACAGCGTCGCAAAAAAGCCGATGGAAAGCATCAGTATGCCCACCAGCAGCCCCAGGCTCACGCCGATAATGGCGCCCTTATGCTGTTTGACAAAACTGAAAAAGCCGTGCAGATTGTCCACTACTCGACACGCGCCTTTACAACCTGCGTCGTCTTCTCGACAAGCAGCATGATTTTGTTGACCTCAATACCCGAAAGCAGCTCAATATGTGCTTTCAGCCCCGCCTGGATAGCCTGCATCGTTTCGGGTATGTTTGTCCCTTCCGCAACCGACAGCTTTGCCTGTATGTTGAGCTTGGAATCCCGCACCCAAGCAGCTGCCCTTACGGTGCGCACCGATTCATTGGCGGCGATAAAGCGCGTCACCATCTCCTCCAGCGCCGAAATCGAGATGGAGATGGAGCCGCCTTCCGTTACCCGCACCAGCGCCGCCTTGGGCTTGCGGCGGCGTATGCCGGAGAACATCAGCATAATGCTGACGATGATGACCACCACGGCAATAAGCGATACAATCCATTTGACGCCGAGATCCGTGTACACCTGATCCAGCCACCACGACGGATAGTCGATGCTGATCAGCCCCCACGTGCAGCACAGAACAACGCCCGCGATGGCAAGGAAAAACAACAGGTAAAGCGTCAGCAATATTCGCATAAAAATACGCATTTTTCTTTTGTATCCCCCATATCCTTAAATCAGTTTAAGGCCCCAAACAATTCAAAGCCACTCAATGCACGCGCTTGGTTTCCTCCGCCGGCTCTTTGGGGATGCGAACGCCCTGTATATGGACGTTGATCTCCACAGGTCTCAGGCCCGTCATCGTCTCCACAGCTTTTTTCACGTTGGCCTGTATCTTCTCGCAGAGCGAAGGGATTTCAACGCCGTATTCCACCACGATGAAAAGATCGATCGCGCACTCTTCCTTGCCGACCTCTACCTTGACGCCTTTGGTTAAATTTTTGCGGCCAAGCAGCTCAGCCAGGCCGCCCGAAAATCCACCGCTCATGCCGGCCACGCCTTCGATTTCCACCGTTGCGAGACCGGCAATCGTCGCCACAACGTCATGCGCAAAGGAAATGCTGCCGTTCTGTTCTTCTCTCGTGTTCATGTTGTTTGAGCTCAAACATCTCACCTCTTCGATTATTGCTTAAATTATAACAGAGAGGGCAGCTAATTACAATCTGTAAGGCAAATTATCGGAAAAATCCCCCTGCCTGCTAGCTTTGCAGCATGATCTTGATGTTCTGCGGCGACTCGCCCGTTTCCTGCCTGACGATCTCCAGTATCTTCGCGGCCTGCTCTTTGCTAATCTCCTTCGCTTTGATGACCACGTTGACGGAGCCGGTCTGTACAGTCACAATCGCGTCTTCAAACCCGCTGGCCACCAGCAGCCCCTCGATCGTGAGCTCGTTCTCCATATTCTTGACGATCTGGATCTTCTGCTCCTGAGCGTCCTGGACCATCTCGGGATCGCTGTTCTCACCGTTGATGATGCTGTCGAGGTACACTATCTCCTTTTCGCGGTAGCTCTCTCTGTTCGCCTTGTAATCCTCAAAATAGTTGCCCCCCGACATCACGGCCAGGTCGTCTGCAGACATCGCCCCTTCTATTTCGGAGTCCAGGACATCGCCCGCCTGTGCCGCCGCATCGCCTTTAGGGGCGGTGCCCAGCACGTAGTTGAGATAACCGACGCCGATCAGCACCACAACCAGCCCTGCCAGTAAAAGATAGCGCCCTACCTTTTTGTTTTTCATTATTCCATTTCCCTTAATCATTATACAATTTCACTTCCCTTGCTCAATGTTTCATTTTATATACGTCAACCTGCCGGGGGCCGACGTTAAGCAATGTTTGCACGGCGCGTAAGAGGTTCATCCTGACGGTGATGTCATCTGCCCCCTCGGCCACCACAATCACGCCCCGTATCTTCGGGCTGATCTCCTTGAGTACCAGCGCTCTGCTGCCGCCGCCATCTCCTAAGGTAACCACCTCGCTCTGCGAATTCTCCGTGTTAGTCGTGCTCGTGCCGTTTTCCCTGTTGTCCGTTATCGTCGTGGTCTGCCTATCCACGCTGAATGCCGGCACGATTTCGCTGGTGGACTCGTAAGTGATCATCACCTCCACATCTCCCGCGCCTTCTATCTGCGACAGCGTCGCCGCCAGTTTTTCCTCGATACTGTCAGCCATGCTTGTGCTCGGCGCCTCCTGCGTCGCAGCGGGCGCTGTATTTTCCTGCTTTTTTGAAACCAGGCTGCCTGACGAAAAATAGATCACCAGTATTACGATGATGATGAGCAGTATCGCCAGGTACTGTATCTTCTTCTTGACATCCAGCTTTCCAAAGCGCGAAAACACCCCCTGCTTGCGTTCGGCGGAAGCTGCAGCATTTTCCGTTTCACCCATCCAGATCACCCTTTTCCTTACTCATATTTATTTTAACCGTCCCCCATATATACCTCATAAACCTTGTAAATGTAGTCTTTGTACGAGCTGGTCTCCGGCAGAACCGGCCCGCTGCTGCCCGCGCTTTTCAGCGCACCCATAAGCTCAGCCTCCACGTCTGCTCCGGACAGCACGGAAATAAGCGGCGAGAGTATGATGATAGTGATCACGATGCCGACCACCACCGACACATACTTTTTAATACTGGATTCCGGCAGCAGCATGCTTACCACCATGCCGAATATCACGGCCAGCGCCACAGCCGCCGCCCAGTTTTTTATCAATTCGGGTATGACGTCCAGCATAACTCACCTCAGCATAATATTGGCGTTGCCCGCGCCGATGATGACCGCGGTGGTCACGAAAAACATGATGGCCGCCGCTATTACCGCGACAAACAGAATCATCAGCACGTCCGCCGCGTCCTGAACGAATTTGCTCATCCCGCCTTCCGCGATGGGTTCAAGCACCGCCCCGGTCAGCTTGAACAGAAAGTAGTGCGCAAGTATAGTGAACGCCGGCGATATCACGATGGCCGCGATGATGATGATGCCCGCGATGCCCACCGCGTTCTTGATGAGCAGCGTGCAGGTGATCACCACGTCCACCGACTGGGCGAACAGGCTGCCCACAATGGGCACAAACTTATCGATGGTGAACTTGGCCGTCTTAATAGACACCCCGTCGAACGAAGACCCCAAAAGCCCATGAATAACCACGACGCCGATGAATATCGTGAGCCCGATGCCGATACCCCATTTGACGATGCTTTTCAGCAGGCTGCAAAAGCCGCTTAATTTGATGGTGGTGGAAAAATGGCTGATGAGCGTGAACACCGTGAGCAGTATGATAAGCGGCAGCACGAACGCTTTATAGAGCATGGAGATGCCAGTGGTCAGCGCAACGGTAGCCGGTTTTAATATCGCGGCGGAGGTGAGGCCGCCCAGCGCAGTCAGCAGCGCCAGCATCAGCGGGAAGAACTCACCGGTGAAAGAGGTCATCGCCTCGATTGCTCCCGAGCCGATGGAGAACGCCGATGCGAACATGCCCAGCGCCATGGTGCCCACGATCACGTACTGGGCGGTCTGCGCTGCCTTGCTGACGCTTGTCTCCCCGAACGACGGCTTGAAATGCGAAATCAGGCTGAACACCAGCGCCACGATGATAATCTGCGCTACCGCGGGGATGGTTTGCTTCACTCCTGCCAGCAGCGCTTCCATCACCATGCCGAACACGTCGGCGGCGCTGAGGTCTGCCCCTCCCTGCGCCAGCATCGCAATGAAGCTCTTTAAATCCCTGCCATCCGTCACCGGCGAGAGCGTCTGAGCGTATTCCTGGTAGTACTGCTCCAGCTCGTGCAAATCCGCGGTGGACAGCGCGTCTGCGATGTTTTCGCGTATCTCTTTCTCAATCTCCTCCGCAACCATCCGGTCAATGTCGTCGTCTGCCAGCGCCGTGCGCGGAGCTGCCAGCGTCAGCAGGAACGGTATCAGCAAAACCCAAAGCCACTTTTTCATATGTTTATCCCAGCATTCCCAGCACCAGCGTCAAAAACGACGTAATGACCGGCAGCGACAGCACAATGATGAACACCCGCCCCGCGATCTCAACCTTGGCCGCCAGCGAGTTTTCACCCGTGTCCTTCAGTACCTGCACGGCGAACTCGCAGATGTACGCGATGCCGACGATTTTGAGGACGATAGCGATGCTCTCGTATGGTATGTTGTAGCGGCTTATGATGTCCCGCAGGTAATCCACTGCGACGACGAGGTAGTCCAGCACATAGATGAATATCACGATGCCCGCGATCAGGCTGACCTGCATGGCAAGCTCCGGCTGCTTCTGGCGTATCGTGACGACCAGCACGCCCGCGACGATGCCGATCAGCGCGATGTTGACTACCTCCATGGCTAGTACAGGTTGAATATCCGCCGGACGTTGTCAAATAGGTTGCTGACCAGGTCTACCACCATCAGCAGCACGATGATAAGCCCGGCGATGGTAGCTAACATGGCTATGTCTTCGCGCCCAGACTTTGACAGAAGCACGTTCAGTATGGCGATCAGTATGCCGATCGCGGCGATTTTGAATATCAGGTCGATGTCCAAGATTAACCTCCTTTATATCAGCAGCAGTGCGATCATCAGCCCGGTCAATACGCCGGCAGTGTTATATAGCTTTGTTTTTTTGTTCATCTCCTGCTCCAGCGCGACGATATGCTCCGCCAGCCGTTTCAAAAATATTGCTGCCTGCTTTTCGCTGGGGTTGGTACACAGCGCCGCCAGCGCGCCGCCGCCTTCCTTCAGAAATTCAATGTCCGCCTTGCTGAGAAAGGCAAGGCCATCTCTGCACATGGCAATGCTCTGCGCCCAGATGTCTTCCAACTTCATCTGGGGTTTTGCCTTCAGCCTCACGGCGCATGCGCGCAGCAGCGGACCCGCCATATCTCCGCGGCATTCCGAAAGCGCCCTGCATAGCTCCAGTCCCACACCCACCACCTTGTCCGACAGCTGGGTCATCGCGGACAGGTAATCGCGAAAGAAGTCCAGCCGCTGCAACAGCCTTTTGGACATCAGCCGCCCGATGTACGCGCTGATCACCACGATCAGCAGGCACAATGCCAGCTTCACAGCGCCGCCACCTCCTTTCCCGCCGCGAGCAGGAAGGGCTTCTCCAGCCGCGGCCTGCCTTTTGCGTCGTGCACCTGCTGGATGGTGATGCGGCCCAGCGACGCGGACAGCACCACCCAGGCGTCGAACAGCTGCGCCTCGTACACCTGCCGGAAAAACAGCCGATTGAGCAGCGATTCCAAATCCGGCGCGTGCGCCGTCGCGACCATCACGACTCCGCAGTTGGCCACTTCCTTCAGCGCTTCCAGGTCCTCGGATTTGCCTATTTCGTCCGTCACGATCACGTCGGGCGACAGCGAGCGCAGCGCCATGAACACCCCGGCGTACTTTAACACGCCGGATATCACATCGGTTTCGCGGCCCACGTCGAACAGCGGCGTGCCGTACAGCGAGGCGGCCAGCTCCTGCCGCTCGTCGATCAGCGACACCTTGCAGGGATTAAGCCCGATGCCGCTGCCCGCACTGCGGGCGATATCCCGCGCGATGGTGGTCTTGCCCAGCTTGGGTGACGAGATAATGAGCGTGTTGACAAGCCTGCCGTTATTTGAGATATATGGCAGCAGGCCGCAGCTTATGCCCGTCATCTCGCGCGGTATGCGGAAATTGATGCCGCTTATGCTTTTATACGTTTTGAGCCTGCCGTCCGCCGTGATTGCGCTGCCGGACAGCCCGGCGCGTATGCCGCTGCTGAGCGTCAAAAAGCCCTGCCTGATTTCATCCTCGAAGGCATATGGCGATTTGCCGGTGATGGCGAGATACGTCTGCTCGATATCCTCTTCCGTCACGATAAGGCCCGAATGGCTGCCGACGCGCCCGTCCGCGTAGACGCAGTAGCCGCGCTCGGCGGTATAGATCATCAGCGGGCGGCCCGACCTGAGCCGCAGTTCCTCGACTTGCGGCAGCAGAGCAGTGGATACGGCTATTATCGCCGCGTTGATATGGGCGGGAAGATACCTCTCCAGGACAAAAGTCCATTCAATCATTTGTTTCATGGTAATGTATATGACTTATGGCGTGCGTTTAATAACTGAAATAAAA
>JBMNOT010000073.1:0-9885 GCA_050943225.1 Christensenellales bacterium
CGCGATTTTGCGCCGCGGTTCGATGCGGCCCTGCTGAAAAGCTTCCTGGACGACAACGCATGGCGGACGGCGGACGGGCTGATGAACGAGGTGGTGCGGCTGGTGACCGAGGGCGCGCCGGAGTCGAAGGAAGCCGGTTTTGCGCGGCTGGTGGACGAGGCGCTGAAGGTCAGCCATTTTGGGCTGTGCCTGGTGGCGGCCACAGAGCCTGCGCTGGAGCGGCTGGTGGCGCTGGAGCCGGTGCTGGCTGCGCTGAAGGAAGGGCGGCTGGTGCTCTGGGACCGCAAGTCGTACACGCCCGGGAACTGCATTGCATGCGGCGCGGTGTCCGGACACCCGCGCGTGATCCACATCGGCGCGGCGGAACCGCCCGCATTCTTTGACGGCAGGCTGCGGGAGGCATACCGGGAAGCGGCAGCCCGGTGTTTTCTCAACCGCGAAGAACTGCTCGCTATCTACCGCCGGATGCGGCCTCAGCTGGCACGGGCGAAGCGCACGCCGCGCGATTTGGCCTCCCAGCTTTCGCTGGAAGTCCCCCAGGCGGCGTTCGCATTGCGCGTGTTTGCCGAGCTTGAGTTGATAGATATCGATAAAAATGATAAAATAACTTTTATTAATAAAACGGGGCCGCGGAGGGAGCTGCGCGACAGCGCCGTATACAGGAGTTTTGAGGATCTGATTAATGGAGGATAAACAGCACAGCGCGCAATCGCTGCTTGACGAGGTGAAAAGCCGGTACAGCGCCGAGGACGCAGCCTTTTTTGAGAAGGCTTATTTGTTCGCGGAACAGGTGCACCAGGGGCAGATGCGCCTTTCGGGCGAGCCCTTTTTTGTGCATCCGCGCGAGGTGGCCCGCATCCTCGTCGAGCTGGGTCTGGACATTTCCACGGTGGTGGCCGGGCTGTTTCACGACATCGTCGAGGACACCACGGTGACGCTGTCGCAGATCAAAGCGGAATTCGGAGCGGAGATTGCGCAGCTTGTGGACGGCGTGACCAAGGTCGGCAAGGTGACGTTTGCGTCCAAAGAGGAACACCAGGCGGAATACCTGCGCAAGATGTTTCTCGCGATGGCGAGCGACATCCGCGTGATACTGGTGAAACTGGCGGACCGGCTGCACAACATGCGCACACTGAAGTACCAGCCGGAAGGCAAGCGCATTGAAAAGGCAAAAGAGACGCTGGAGATATTTGCGCCGCTGGCGCACCGGCTGGGCATCAACGCCATCAAATGGGAACTGGAAGACTTATCGCTCAAGTATATCGACGAGAAAGCCTATTATGAAATCGCTGCCAAACTGGCGGAAACGCGCACCGAGCGACGGAAATACATCGCGGAAGTGGTGGAGGAGATCAAGGAACAGCTCAAAAAAATCAATGTGGAGGCGGAAGTAGAAGGCCGCCCCAAGCATATTTACAGCATATACAACAAAATTCGCAAGAAGCAGCGCACGTTCGAAGAAGTATACGACCTCATCGCGGTGCGCATTATCGTCAAGACAGTACGCGACTGCTACGCGGTACTGGGTACGGTGCATACCGTATGGAAGCCCATTCCCGGGCGGTTTAAGGATTACATCGCGGTGCCTAAGCAGAACATGTACCAGTCCATCCACACCACGGTGGTGGGCAAGGGCGGCCGGCCGTTTGAGGTGCAGATCCGCACGCACGAGATGCATTCCACCGCGGAATACGGCATCGCGGCGCACTGGCGGTACAAGGAAGGCACCACGCAGGACGACATGGACAAAAAACTCGCGTGGCTGCGCGAGATGCTGGAGTGGCAGACGGACACGCGCGATTCGCGCGAGTTCATGGAGACGCTCAAGATCGACTTCTTTTCCGACAAGGTGTACGTGTTTACGCCCAAGGGCGACGTCAAGGAGTTCATACAGGGCGCCACGCCGCTGGATTTTGCGTACGGCATTCACAGCGAGATCGGCAACCGGTGCATCGGCGCCAAGGTGAACGGCAAGATAGTGCCGCTGTCGTATGAATTGAAATCCGGTGACATCGTGGAGATTATCACGTCCGCCGCGTCTAAGGGCCCATCGCGCGACTGGCTTAAGATCGTCAAGACGTCTCAGGCCAAGAGCAAGATTCGCAACTGGTTCCGCAAGGAGCTCAAGGAGGAAAATATCGTCAAGGGCCGCGACATGCTGGAGAAGGAAGCGCGGCGCCGCGGCTACGAACTGAAAGACCTTTTCAAACCGGAATGGCTGCGGAGCGTCTACAAGAAGTTTACGCTGTCCACGCCGGAGGATATCTATGCGGCGGTGGGCTACGGCAGCATCACAACCGGCCAGATACTGCACAAGCTGATCGAGCAGTACCGCCATGAAAACAAAATTCTGCCCGAAAGCGCGGCGTCTCAGACGCGTACGCGGCGGTCCGGCGAGGCGAGCGGCGTTATTGTCAAGGGCTACGACGACATACTGGTGCGTTTCGCGAAGTGCTGCAACCCGGTGCCGGGCGACAGCATCGTGGGCTATATCACCCGCGGGCGCGGCGTGTCCGTGCACCGCAGCGACTGTCCCAACGTGACTACCGAGGATTTCGAGTCGGGCCGGATGATCGAAGTGATATGGTCCACCAGCGACAAATCGTCTTATAACGTGGAAATACAGGTGATTGCGGACGACCGCAGCGGGCTTATCGCCGAGGTGTCCAACAAGCTGTTTAACATGGGCTTTTCGATTACGTCGGTCAATGCCAGAATGGGCAAAAACCGGACAGCCAACATGGTGTTCGGCTTCGAGATAAGCGATATCTCACAACTGGATGCCATCGTGAAAGGGCTGCGCAGCATAGAAGGAGTGCGGGACGTGTTCCGCATATACAGATGATAGCAGTGGTACAGAGGGTGTCTGCCGCGAGCGTGGCGGTGGACGGCAAGATCGTGGGCAACATAGGGCCGGGGCTGCTGGCGCTCATCGGCATGGCGCAGGGCGACGGTCAGGAGGACGTCGACTATATCGTGCGAAAGATCGCGAACCTGCGCGTTTTCGAGCGGGACGGCAAGATGATGGACAGCGTGCTGGATATCGGCGGGGCGCTGCTGATGGTGTCGCAGTTCACGCTGCTGGGCGACGTGCGCCGCGGCAACCGGCCGGATTTCATGCGGGCGGCGCCGCCGGACGAAGCGAAAAAGCTGCTGGATAGCTGTGTGGCCGCGCTGCGCGGGCTGGAGCTGCCGGTAGAGACCGGGGTCTTCGGGGCGCACATGGAAGTATCCAGCATAAATGACGGTCCGGTAACCATACTGCTGGATTCCAAGCGAGCTTTTTAGTCGAAACGGGAGGGCGACAGTGAGAGTTATACAGGTGCCAGTGGGTGAGATGCAGGCGAACGCGTTCATCATGTTCAAGGACAATTCCAAAAAGGCGTTTGTTGTCGACCCGGGTGCGGACATCGAGAAGATCTGCGCGAGGCTGGAATACGAGGGGCTCAGCGAGGTGACGCATATACTGCTGACGCACGGGCATTTCGACCATATCGGCGCGGCGGCGGAGCTCAAGAGCCGGACGGGCGCGAAGGTGTGCGTACACGCGCGCGACCTCTCCATGCTGACCAGCAACGTGGACTCGCTGGCGGTTTTTGCCGGCGTCAGCATAGAGCCGGTGGAAGCGGATATCGTGCTGCGCGGGGGCGTGACGATTAGAGCGGCGGACATACCGGTGCAGGTGCTGCACACGCCCGGCCATTCGGGCGGCAGCGTTTGCTACCTGACCGGGGACATCATGTTCTCCGGCGATACGCTGTTCTATATGAACTGCGGCCGCACTGACTTCCCGGGCAGCGATCCGGATGAATATGACCATTCGCTGCGCGTTGTGCTGGGCGGGCTGAAAAAAGATTATACCGTTTATACGGGGCACGGCATCAAGACCACGCTCAAGGCCGAGTTCAAGAGCAACCCGTATCTCGTAAAATGACGTCGCTTTACACCCAAACGCCGCTGTTTTTCAGCGACATCTGCGAGGAGATGCGGCTTTACATCGACACGCGCCGCATCGAACAACTGAATGAGCTGCTGCCGCCGGATGAAGGCATTTGCGTTATTCACGAGATGAGCGAATCGGGCGGCATGTTTTCCAGCCGGGCAGCGCTGTACCGGGACGGAAAGCTGGTGTCGGAAAACACGTACGAATGCTCTGCGCCGCCGGGAGAGCTGGAACACAAGCGCGCAGCCAAGCGCTCAGCCAAAATATCCGTTTATCGGGCGCTGCTTTCGTATTTTGGTACGGTCATGCCGTGGGGTTCGCTGACGGGCGTGCGCCCCACCAAACTGCTGCGCGACAGCGAGGCATTGCTGGGCGAAGAGGGCGCGAAACGGCTACTGCTGAATGAGTTCGACGTATCGCCGGGTAAATACGATTTCGCGAAGGGCATTCTGACGATGCAGGCGGGGCTTAAGCCGCGGTCGGACGAGCTGGACGTGTACATCGGCATACCGTTCTGCGTGTCAAGGTGCGCTTACTGCTCGTTTGCGTCTTTTACGCCGAACGTGTTCAAAGGCGCGGAGGAGCAGTATGTGCGCGCGCTGATGGAAGAGCTACAGGACGCGGAGGCGCTGACAGGCGGCCGGCGCGTGCGCGCGCTGTATGTGGGCGGCGGAACGCCTACCGCGCTCTCCGAGCAGCATCTGGCGACGGTGCTGCAAAGGGCGGCGGAGCTTGCCCGGGGAGCGGACGAGTTTACGGTGGAAGCCGGACGGCCGGACACCATTACGGCGGAAAAGTTGCGTATCATCAAAGACAGCGGCGCAGGGCGCATCAGCGTGAACGCCCAGACGCTGTGCGACGAAACGCTTGCGCGCATCGGGCGGCGGCACACGGCAAGGGAGTTCTTTGATGCCTATTCGCTGGCGGCGTCATACGGCTTTGATATCAACGTGGATGTGATCGCCGGCCTGCCGGGCGAGGACGCTGACCGGCTGATGGAAACGCTGCACTCCATTATCGAGCTGGCGCCTGCGAACATCACGGTGCATACTCTGGCGGTCAAGCGGGCGTCGGCGTTTGCGGCTGCCAACATGGAAGCGCTGCCCACCGACGCAGCTACGGCGGAGGCGGTGGAGCAGGCGCGCCAGACGCTGGAGCAGGCGGGCTACCGCGCTTATTACATGTACCGGCAGAAATACATGAAAGGCAGCCTGGAGAACGCGGGCTATACACGGCCCGGCAAGGCGTGCCTATATAACATCGACAACATGGAGGAGCTTTGCGACGTGCTGGCGTTTGGCGCCGGCGCGATTTCCAAGCGAATATTCTTCGATGAGGCGCGCATCGAACGCGCGGCGAACATTAAAGATTTGCGCATGTATCTAGAGCGCTTGGGCGACGTGATGGAAAGAAAACGGGCATTATTTCTCTGACCGGTAATTGCAGCGGGTCAAAACTGGCCATGACGGCGCGATTCAAAGCAGGCTGCGCCTGAAAAAAGAGTTGACAATTGGCCTTTCGTTCAAATATAATCTTACACGTTGACGAATGCCCCGAAATAAAGGTGCGATATGAAAATCGACATTGCGGAAGCGATTAAGAGCACGGGCGAAGAATTTACGGCGCAGCTTCACGGCGCGTTGCTGGACATTGAGTTTCTCGGTGAACGGTATACCTTTCCGGACGGCGTGGATGTCCGCGTGAGCTGGAGGTACGACGGTGAAGGTGTCATCGTGACGGGGCGGCTGGATGCGAAAACTCCGGTGAGATGCGCCCGGTGTCTTACGGAGTTTACGTATGCCATCGGCGCTGATTTTGCCGAGTATTACAAGAAGCAGCCGGAAGAAGGCATGTATGCGTACGAGGACGAGACTATCGACCTCACGCAGATGCTGGAGGACAACGTGGTGATGAACCTGCCCACGAAGCTGCTTTGCCGTGAGGACTGCAAAGGCCTTTGCAGCCGATGCGGCGCGGATCTGAACAAGGGGGATTGCGGATGCGGCCTCGAGACGGACGGGACGAACCCGTTTGCGGGTTTGTCGGATAAGCTGAAATAGAGATTTATGGGCAAGCTCGCCAGTCCCTTTCGAGAATTTCCGGCCCGCTGAGCCCATTGCTATACGGGTTTGTGGCATTTCGCGTGTAAACGGGGGAATAAGCAAAGCCCGGTAGTTGGCGGAAAGATACAGGTCTTTTCGCAGGAGTGATAGCGATAGACGAGGAGGTGTAGATAGATGGCGGTACCAAAAAGGCGGACATCCAGACAGCGCAGCCACACGATGCGTTCGGCGAATTTTAAGCTTACGGCACCCAGTATCGCAGAATGTCCGCAGTGCCATGCGATGAAGCTGACTCACCGGGTGTGCCCGACCTGCGGCTATTACAATGGTCGGCATGTGATGAATACTGAGAAAGCTGAAAAAGCACGCTAAACAAAAGTCAGGCGACCGCGGGCGCCCTTATATGGCGGCGCCCTTTTTATTTAGCTTTTAAACCGTCCGGTTGCGGACGCGGCGCAGAGCATTTCCTTATTTGCGGCCTTTTTCGGCGGGAAGAAGTGCTTTACAAAAATGGTTGCATTGCCATTGTATTTTTTATATACTACCCATATATAAATGAAGTGAGCGAGGTACCGTATTGAAAATCGTTGTAGACGCGATGGGAGGAGACAACGCGCCGCACGCCATTATAGAAGGCTGTGCGATGGCGCTGGCGGAAATACCTGAATTGGAGCTGCTCCTCACCGGTCCGCGTGACGCGATCGAGACGGAGCTTGCCAAATATGCTTGTGACGCTGCGCGCATAAATGTTGTGGATGCGGCAGAAGTTATAGACATGGCGGAGCCGCCTGTGGAAGCGATCCGCAAAAAGAAGGATTCATCGCTGGTGCGGGGCTTAAGGCTTTTGCAGGCTGGCGAGGCGGGCGCTTTTGTCACCGCGGGTTCCACCGGTGCGACCATCGCCGGGGCGACGCTGATTGTCAAACGGCTGCCGGGCGTGAAACGGCCCGCTCTGGCGCCGCTGCTGCCCACGCGAAAGGGCAAGGTGATGCTGATCGACTGCGGCGCCAATTCCGAAGTGCGGCCGTCGTTCCTGGCGCAGTTCGCGCTGATGGGCAGTATTTACATGCAACGGATGGAGGGTATCGCTGCGCCTCGCGTGGGGCTGGTGAACAACGGTGCGGAGGCTGAAAAGGGCACCGAGCTGACCAAGGCAGCGTATAAACTGCTAAGCGAGATGCCCATCAATTTCGTGGGCAACGCCGAAGGGCGCGACCTCGTGTCGGGCGACTTTGACGTGATTGTAACGGACGGCTTTACCGGCAACGTCATCCTCAAGTTTATGGAGGGCCTGGCCGGTGTACTGACGAGCATGCTGAAGGACGAGCTCAGCCGTTCCTGGCGTACCAGACTGGGTGCGGCAATCGCCCTGCCGGCGTTCAAAAGCTTTAAGAAGAAGATGGATTACACCGAATACGGCGGTGCGCTGATGCTGGGCGTGAACGGCGGTGTGATCAAGGCGCATGGTTCTTCCAACGCCAAGTCGATATGCAGCACATTGCGGCAGGCGGTCGGGTTCATTAAGGCCGATGTCGTGAATGTCATTAAAGAGGAAATATCCAAGATTTCATTAGGTGATGATTAAATCGTTTTAGGAGGCTCACTATGGTATTCGAAAAGGTTAGAAAAATTCTGTCCGATCAGCTGGAGATTGATGAAGAGAGCATCACGCTGGACTCTGATCTTGTAGAGGACCTGAAAGCCGACTCTCTTGCTATTGTTGAGCTCATCATGGATCTGGAACAGGAATTTGACCTGGATATCCCGGACGAAGAACTGCCCAAAGTGACCACCGTCAGGGATGTCGTATCGTATATCGAGAAAAATATAGGCGGATATTGAGTTTGACTATGCTTTTCTGCCCGGGGCTGAAAGCGGCTCCGGGTATTGCTTTGTTCGGTAGGTATCGGGTATGGACTGGGCGCGTCTGGAGAACAGCATAGGCTATACATTTAATGATAAGGCACTGCTGGAGAAGGCGTTTGTGCATTCCTCCGCGGATACCGGCGAAAGCTACGAGCGCCTGGAGTTTTTAGGCGATGCCGTACTGGAGCTCACCGTGAGCGAACACCTTTTTTTCGAAAAGCCGGACTACACCGAGGGTGAGATGACCAAATGCCGCGCAGCGCTGGTAAACGAGGCGGCGCTGGTAAAGCTGGCGCGGGAACTTAACCTCAGCGAATACCTGACGCTGGGGCGAGGCGAGCGCAACTCGGGCGGCGCCGACAAGGCGTCGATACTGGCGGACGTGGTGGAGGCGCTGATCGGCGCGGTGTACATGGACGGCGGGCTTGACGCGGCGAAGGGCGTGGTGCTGCGCCTGATGGAAAACAATTTCGACGCCGTGCTTTCCGGCAGCGGCGTGAGCGATTATAAAACCCGTCTTCAGGAATACTACCACAAGAAGGGCATCAGCGATATCCGTTATGTTGTATACAAAGAGGAAGGCCCGCCGCACGACAAGGTTTTCTATGTGAAACTCTTTGTTGCAGGCGAGGAAATATCACAGGGCAAGGGCCGGTCCAAAAAGGCCGCTGAGCAAAAGGCGGCGCGGCAGGCCTGCCTAAATGTAAAAGGATAGGGGTATTGGAAGAATGCTTGATTTCAGCAAGGTAAAAGCAGTGGACGAAGCGGTATATACCGCGATGATGGAGGAACTAAACCGCCAGCAGACCAACCTCGAGCTTATTGCCTCAGAAAACTTTGTGTCCGAAGCGGTGATGAGCGCGATGGGGTCGCATTTAACCAACAAATACGCGGAAGGCTATCCGGGCAAGCGTTATTACGGCGGTTGCGAATTCGTGGACGTTGTGGAGAATCTGGCCATCGAGCGGGCGAAAAAGCTGTTTGGCGCGGAATTTGCCAACGTGCAGCCGCATTCGGGCGCGCAGGCCAACATGGCTGTTTACTTTGCGATGCTGGAGCCGGGCGATACCATTCTGGGCATGAGTTTGGCGCACGGCGGTCATCTGACCCACGGCAGCCCCGTCAACATATCCGGCAAGTACTTTAACATCGTGCCGTACGGTGTGGACACCGAGACGGAGACCATCGATTACGAGGCGCTGCGCGCTTTGGCGCACCAGCACAAGCCCAAGATGATTGTGGCGGGTGCAAGCGCATATCCGCGCAGCATTGACTTCAAGCTGTTCCGTGAGATTGCGGATGAGGTGGGTGCGCTGCTGATGGTGGATATGGCACACATCGCCGGCCTGGTGGCGGCGGGCGTACACGAGAACCCTGTGCCTTGGGCGGACTTTGTGACCACCACCACGCATAAGACGCTGCGCGGCCCTCGCGGCGGCATGATACTCTGCAAGGAGCAGTACGGCGCGGCAATCAACAAAGCGATATTCCCGGGCACGCAGGGCGGTCCGCTGATGCACGTCATCGCGGCCAAGGCTGTGTGCCTGGCGGAGGCGGCTACTGAAAGCTTTAGGGCATACCAGCGGCAGGTGGTTGCCAACGCGGCAGCGCTTGCGAAGGGCCTGATGGACAACGGCCTCCGTTTGGTGTCCGGCGGAACGGACAACCATCTGATGCTGGTGGACCTGACGGATAATGGCATCACGGGCAAGGACTTAGAGGCGCTGCTGGGCCGCGCGAACATCACCGTCAACAAAAACGCCATACCGTTTGACACCCGCAGCCCGTTTATCACCAGCGGCATCCGCCTGGGTACGCCGGCTGTGACATCCCGCGGCATGGACGAAGCCGACATGCAGCTCATCGGCTCGCTGATTGCCGATGTGGTGAAGCGAGGCGAGGACGCGGTGGAGTCGGTCAAAGCGCAGGTGCTGGAGCTGTGCGCCAGAAGGCCGCTTTACTGATATCGAATAAGACTCATAAATCCGTCCCGGCAGCGGGGCGGATTTAGTT
>JBMNOT010000074.1:0-9728 GCA_050943225.1 Christensenellales bacterium
CCGCAAGGTTAAAGGCATTCAGCTTTCACGCAATTTCGGGCAGATGCCGGCTATTCTCGCAGGCCTTGACCATAGCACGGGAGACTGGGTTGTCGTGATGGATTGCGACCTTCAGGACAGACCGGAAGAGATAATCAATCTGTACAACAAGGCGCAGGAAGGATACGATGTGGTATTTGCGCGCCGGAAGACCAGAAAGGATTCTTCTTTCAAAATACTCGTATCCAAGGCGTTTTATAAAATCTTCTCGTTTGTGACTGACGGGAATTATGATCCGGCTCTGTGCAATTTCAGTATCTGTCGCCGCGCAGTGATCGAGCAGTATTGCAAAATGCGGGAGCTGCATCGCGCATATGTCATCTACATCAAATGGCTGGGATTCAAACAGGCGGTTATTGACGTACAGCACGACGAGCGGAAAGAAGGCAAAACGTCCTACAACTTTAGAAGGAGAATGAACATGGCGCTCGGGATATTGACGTCCCAATCGGACAAGCTGCTGCGCCTGATGATACGGATTGGCTTTGTGATAACGGTTTTTGCCATGCTGGTTCTGGTTTATATTATCGTTAACTATTTCCTCCATCCGGATGTGCCTGCCGGGTGGTCCAGCACCATTGCGAGTTTGTTCCTAATGGGCGGGTTCATCATTATGAGCCTGGGAATCGTCGGCATCTATGTAGGCAATATATTTATGCAGACCAAGGGAAGGCCGCTATACGTGACGCGTAAAATACTGAATGAGAATACCGAAAAGAATGAGGGAGAAAATCAATGAAATTGCGCAAACTGATGCCCAAGGATGCCGAGAGGATGCTGGAATGGATGAAAGATCCTTCCATCAACAGGTTTTTTCGGTTTGATGCGGAGAAGATGACCATCGACAGCGTGCTGGAGTTCATTCAGTCGGCACAGGACACAAAATACAATATGCACCTGGCGATTGTGGACGATAACGACAACTATGTTGGAACTGTTAGCCTGAAAAACATTGATTATGAGGCGCTGAACGCCGAATACGCCATCAGCACGTGCGCGAGCGTTCATGGTACAGGCGTCGCGTTTGAGGCGACCAGGGAGATACTGCGCATCGCCTTTGAGGAGCTAAAGCTTCATCGCGTGTACCTCAATGTGCTGGAAGACAACCAGCGGGCAAACCGATTCTATCAAAAATTCGGCTTCACTTACGAAGGCCAGTTTCGGGAACATCTTATGCTCCGCAGCGGCGAGCTGAAGAACCTTAATTGGTACAGCATGCTGAAAAGCGAATACGAAAAATTGAAATAGCTATTGATTTCTCAGCTTGTTCAGGACCTCGTTGATCAGCGTCGACGAGGTTCCTTTCGTATACGGGAAGTATATAACGTCAACTCCTCTTTCGTTCATCTGCCGCTCGATTTCGTTCCACTTGTCGGTGTTTTTCCAGTCGCTGCCCACGAACATGACATCGAATTTATACTTTTCCAAAGCCTGCAGCTTGTCCATGTTTTCCTGAGGAACTGCCATATCAACATATTTGATTGCTCGGACGATTTCAATGCGTTCCTCAAAGGGGATGACGGCTTTTTTGTGTTTATAGGCGACCAATTCATCCACTGTAACGCCGACGATGAGAAATTCGCACCTTTCTTTGGCTCTTCTCAGTATATTAAGGTGGCCGATATGAAACAAATCAAATACGCCGGTTGTATAGCCGATTTTGTATTTTTTCATGGCAGCCTTGTCCCCCTACAAACAGTTCAACAGGTAAAGTACAATTGAATTATATACTCAACAGCCCCATTGTTCCAGAAGGTCCAAAAACAATTCCAATGAAAAGACCAGCCACTTTTGGTCGCCGGTGAGTCCGTCCACGCAGCGCTCTACAAATTCCTGCCTTCTCGGGCCGCTCCAATCCGCCAGCCACTGGTCCACTGCTCTCGGCATCGGGATTTTGGGCGCAGATTGGATGTTGGGATACAGCTTTCTGTATAATTCGCGCACCAGGTATTTGCTGTCGCCAGCCCTGATGCGGCTGAGGTCTAAAGGGATATCCAGATACATTCTGGTATACGGGCCGATAAATTCGATATCTGCCAGGCTGCAGGGGTTGTCGTATGAACCGACCGATTCCCGGTAATAGAAATCGCCCATGAACCTGGTGATGTTGACAAGGCCGTCTTCCAGATATTTTTTATAAGGCTCTAAAATGATTTCGTATTCTTTTAATACTTTGGACGGCATGACGTAAGTATAGCGGTTGATAAACTCATCAAGCGGCCAGTTTTTAGAAAAAAGCCCGCTTTGGCCGCCAAATATGCAATCCGCGCTCTCGCCAAAAATCAGCGCGTCAAAACCGTCCGCTTTTGCCTGCAGCGCAGCTTTATAGATCTGCGGCTCGATCGAATGTATCGGCGCCCCTTTGTGCTTCATCAAAGCAGGGGAAAGCTGCATATAGTCATACCAAGTAACGTCGATAATTTGATGGTACAGCCCGCACTCTTTTGCATATTGCCGCGCATGTTCGGTCTCATCCAATGCATTTTCAGCAACGCATCTTAGCGTGTAAGTTTTGGTCCCTTTGGGCAGGTATTTCGCCAGAATGGCCGAATCAATGCCGCTGCTGAGCATTAAAGCGGCTTTGCGGCCTTTCAATTTTTCACTGAGTATCCGCCGTATAATATTGTCGATGTCCTCGCTGGATTTTACCGGGTAACGATCAAAATCCGGCTCAAACAGCCTAGGGATTATCCGTTCCGAGAACGATTTTTTGCTGTCGGCAATCGTTCGAAACATCAGAAACGAACTACTGCAGTATGTTTTATCTACGCTGATTTCTCGCTGTCTATCCATTATAATGCTCCTTCAAAATCTATCCGACTGGCACTCAGGATTGCTGCGATTCCTGCATGCAGCTTTCAATGATATCGTCTTTAATTCTGCGTCCCGCTTTGCCGTCGACCGAGAAGAGGAATTTTTCTATCTGGCCGACTCTGAGCTGATGCATCGGGTCTTTGCCCTGCGCTACCATGTCGATAAAATCTTCGATTTGGCTCCTGTTGGTCGCCTGATACAGATACTGAACAAGTTCAGTGCCGTCGTCGTTTAACGGGCTGGCAACCGCCTTGGGCGTATAGAGAATGGGCTTGCGCGTCGGCAGGTATTCGAGCAGCAAGGACGACGCGTCGGAGATCAGTCCGTCAGACACTTTGAACGCGTCCAGGTAATTCTCGGATCGGTCGATAAGCACGTTTTCCATCTTCCCTGCCCGGTCGAGAAAATCTTTCAGCTTTTTTTCGCCGTCCGGCAATGCTGTCAGGTTTTTAAAGAGCAGAGGGTGCGGCCGCACGATTAAAAAGAGGTCTTTTCTTTTTAAGAAACAGTCGAGCAACACCTCGTTCCAATCCAGGAACGTGGACCACTCATCGCTTTTCAATGTATGGTGCGGGTTCCAAAGCAATACTTTCCGGTTTTTAATCCTGCGGATTAGCCATTTGGGAACCTGGTGCCGGTCGAGATTGTAGATTAAATCCGTTTTGGGATGCCCTAAAACCACGACATTCTGCGCGTTTTCCGGGCAGTAGCGTTTGAACATCTCGTAATATCTATGCGACCTGACATATATTTTCCACGCGTGGGTGTGGATAGGCAGCCTGAAGTTGTAGTCGATGATATACCCGCCGGATACTCCCAGCGCATAGGGGATATAGACTGTTTTTGGAATGGCTTTATACAGCTCTTCAAATTTAAAGCCTTCCGGTCTGGTGCTGTCGTATGGAGAGAGGAATATGATCACATCCGGCGCTTCCCAAAAAGCATCATAACAGTGCCAGTCTATGAACGGTATCTTCTTTTTTCTTAAAAAAGTGCCGGCGTCTTCCGTTTCCTGATAATTCTCATGGTAAAAAGGCAGCTGGACCACAGTGACCTCGCATTGCGGGTCGCGGATCATTTCTTCGTAGATGCTTTCGGCGCATTGCCACAGCGTTGGGAGCTGCGAAAAGAACACGATGCGTATTTTATTGGAATCAACCGAGGCACTGCTATTGGCCGACTTATACGGCAGCATACGCAAATTATAAACCGAACCCTCAGAGTTATACGTATAGACTACATGATTGATCTTGTTGGAAAGGGGGAACCCATCAGAATACATCGCATCTTCGAACAGTTTGGCGAAATATTCCATAGCGGTCTTCGTCAAACGCGGAAAATGGATAACCTGCCCCTTCTTAATCTTTCCGACACTATGGGAAGTATTGGTGACAAGGTAATTGCAGGTGATACCAAATATCTTATCGCCCGGGAAGAAAATCACATCGTATTGCTTCAGCAGGCGTTTGTATGCCGCATCCAAATGGAAGGATTGTTTCCTGCCGGTGATAATGATTCCTGCCCGGCATCGGGTGGATTTTTTAATTGTTTCAAATACAGTTTCATAGATGGGGATATATTTGGGATTGATAAGTACAAAATATATGGTATCAAATCCACTTTGTGAATTCCTTTTGTAAATCAGGTTTGTTTGCTGAATTTTTATGTAACAAACTAACCTGCTCAATAACGCCAGCAGTTTCTTAAACGGAACACGTATAGTATCCGCAATACTCGCCATAAAAATCCCCCCACCATACCGGCAGCACAGCTGAAAAGCCCGGCAGACTTCTCAGATAAGATGCTCATAATCCTTAAGCCAAAAAATAGTTAATTGCATTATGGTTTATTATCTTATAAAAGTCAACTAGAAGGCACGATACCGGGAGGGCATAGGCTTTATGCTCTCAAGTTGGTTAATGCGCTCCGTAGCGCTTCTGTTGTCTTTTTGTCCGGCACTAATGGTGTTACCATAATAACTGTGTTAATTAGCGAGAAGAAAGTTGATAATTCCGGGATAGTGCTTTATAATAAGTTGTTAAATCGGCATGCTTTTAGGAGTAAGGATGCACTGGATTAAGACGAGGCTGCAGAGCTTTTTTCAATATTGGGAATTGCTTGTTCAGCTGGTCAAGCGGGACATCAAAATCAAATACAGGCGGAGTATTCTGGGTTATCTGTGGAGTGTGCTGAACCCCTTGCTGATCATGCTGGTCATGACGGCGGTATTTTCGCAACTGTTCAATTTGAGGGCTCCGAACTATCCTGTGTATTTCCTGACCGGCCAGGTGATGTTCAATTTCATGAGCGAAGCGACGACGATGGCGAGCAACTCGATCGTGCTGAACGCGTCTTTGCTTAAAAAAACCTATGTGCCCAAGTATATTTTCCCCGTAGCAAAGGTGAGCAGCTCGCTGGTCAACATGCTGTTTTCACTGGGAGCTTTATGGATTGTGATGGCAATCACGGGCATCAAGCTTACGTGGTGGTTTCTGCTGTTTCCGATCGTGATACTTGAGCTCTATATATTTAGCCTCGGGCTGGGCATGTTTTTGGCGCAGGCAATGGTGTTTTTCCGCGACGTTCAATATCTCTACGGCGTGGCCGTCACCGTTTGGATGTATTTAACGCCCATCATCTATACGAAGGATATATTGCCGGCATGGCTGCAGAACGTACTGTATTGGAACCCCATGTACTACTATGTGGAACAATTCCGGGGTACCATGCTTTACGGGCAGATGCCCGAGCCGTATCTGGTGCTGGGGGGAATAGGATTTGCGCTGGCGTTTCTATTATTCGGCCTGTGGACATTCAGGCGCAGCCAGCACAAATTTATATTATACATTTGATGAAGGGCTGTGTATGGACGAAATCATTTGTGTCAACAACGCGAGCGTGCGTTTTAATATCGCGTCCGAGAGGATAGACAGCATCAAGGAATATTTTATTAAGCTGATGAAAAGGCAGCTGATGTTTCAGGAGTTTTTTGCGCTCAAAAATATCAACCTCCATGTCAAAAAAGGAGAATCCTGGGGCATCATCGGCGTAAACGGGTCGGGGAAGTCCACTTTGCTGAAGCTGGTATGCGGCATATTAAAGCCCTATACCGGCACTGTGGAACTGAGGGGATCAGTGGCCCCGTTGATTGAGCTGGGGGCCGGTTTCGATATGGATTTGACAGCGCGAGAAAATATTTTCCTGAACGGCGCGGTGCTGGGGCATTCGAGAAAGTTCATGAAAGAAAAGTTTGACGAAATCGTGGAGTTTGCCGAGCTCCAGGGTTTTTTGGACATGCCTATTAAGAACTATTCTTCCGGTATGGCGGCGCGTTTGGGCTTTTCCATTGCGACAGTTGTCCGCCCGGATGTCTTGATTGTAGACGAAATATTGTCCGTAGGTGACTATGCATTCCAGAAAAAATGTGAGAAGCGTATGAATGAATTGTTATCGGGCGGCACGACTTTGCTGTATGTTTCGCATTCCGTTGATTCTGTGAAGAAGCTTTGCACACATGCGCTGTGGCTGGAAAAAGGCGAAGAAAAAATGAGAGGAGACGCGACAACCGTTTGTGATTCGTATATAAAGGCTCTCGAAAGCTGAATACGAGTTTCGGGTTCCAGAGAAAGATGAGAGTAACGAAGATAATAAAGGCTGTGAGAACCAGTATAAGGATAAATGGTTTCTGGCAGACGTGCAAAAAGATTCTGAAAAGGATAATCAAGAAGCTCAAAAAACTGATATTTCGTTCAGCTCCGTCCTATAAGCTGTCCGGCAGAGAGAAGCGGAGGCAAGAAAGCTATTCTTTTCCGCTGGATATCAAAATCAGCATCCTTGTGCCGCTCTACAACACGCCTAAGCAGTTCCTCACCGAAATGATTGCATCCGTCAAGAATCAGACGTACGCAAACTGGGAGCTTTGCCTGGCGGACGGAAGCGATGAAGCGCATGGTTACGTGCGCAGCATATGCAAAAAGGCCGCATTTACGGACAAGCGAATAGTCTATAAAAAACTGGACATCAATATGGGCATTTCCGGAAACACGAACCAGTGCATCGAGATGTCCACGGGGGATTATCTGGCCCTGTTGGACCATGATGATGTGCTGCATCCCGCGGCGCTCTTCGAGGTGATGAAGGCAATCTGCGAGAGGCATGCCGATTTCATTTATACCGACGAAAATACGTTCAGACAACACCCAAAAGATGCCTACTGTCCTAATTTTAAGCCGGACTTTGCCCCGGATATGCTGCGATCGCAGAATTACATCTGCCATTTTACCGTGTTTTCACGCGCGCTGCTGGATAAAGTGGGCATGTTCCGGAGCTGTTTCGACGGCAGTCAGGACTACGATATGGTGCTCCGGCTGACCGAAGCCGCGCAGACGATTGTGCATATCCCCAAGGTGCTGTATTATTGGCGCGCGAGCGACAGCTCTGTGGCTGCGGATGTGGGCATTAAGCCTTATGCCATTGAGGCGGCAAAGGCCGCGCTTGCCGAACACCTGGAGCGCGTCGGCTTGAAGGGTACGGTGGAGGACTCGCGCGTTCCCTCGACTTACCGGATCCGCTATCAGATAGACGGGGAACCGCTGATCAGCATCATGATACCCAACAAGGACCACGTATCCGATTTAAAAAAGTGCATTGATTCAATTTTTCGGTTGTCGACGTATAAGAACTATGAAATCGTCATCATCGAAAACAACAGCACGGAAAAGGCTACGTTTGATTATTATGAGCAGCTCCGCGAGCATGACAACGTACAGATAGTCGTATGGGACGGCCCGTTCAATTACTCGGTCATCAACAATTCCGGTTTTGAGTATACACGCGGCGAGTATATATTACTGCTCAACAACGACATAGAGGTCATCACGCCCGACTGGCTGCAGGAGATGCTGATGTTTGCCCAGCGGAAGGACGTGGGCGCAGTGGGGGCGATGCTGTATTACCCGGACGATACGATACAGCACGCAGGCGTGATTGTCGGGGTGGGCGGCGTTGCTGGCCATTCGCATAAAGAGTTCCCAAGAGGTGACTTCGGGTTCATGTCCCGGTTGTGCATAGCACAGAACCTCAGCGCAGTTACCGGCGCCTGCATGATGGTGCCGCGCCGTGTTTACAGCCAAGTGGGAGGACTGGATGAGCGGTACGAAGTCGCATTCAACGACGTGGATTTCTGCATGCGCATACGCAAGGCGGGGTATCTCATTGTGTTTACGCCTTACGCAGAGCTGTATCACTACGAGTCCAAGTCCCGGGGGCTTGAAGACACTCTGGAAAAACAGAAGCGCTTCCAAGGTGAAGTGCTGCGGTTTAAAAAGACCTGGGCTGCCGAACTGGAAGCGGGCGACCCCTATTACAATCCCAATCTGACGCTGGATGCGGAGAATTTTGCTGTGAAATAACTGTCGCCCGTTTAGTTGCTATATTTCGGGAAGGAACAAAACCATGGCCAAATCATGGAAACTGAGCGCCTTTCGGTATGGTGATTGCCGTCGCGGCCGCTTTCTGTCAGCCTGTCGTGGTACATGATTGGATAGACTGCTAACAACAAGCAAAACTTTTCGAAACTAATAAATAAAGTGCGCTGGGGCTTCCGTTTCCTTTATCCCAGCGCACTTTTTTATTTAACGTTCTTTAATGCTTTGGTTGTTTACCCTATTGTGCCCGATCAGCCGCTGCCAGGCGTAGCGGTTACATAGTCACTGCTGTTGTAACTGGACCATTTGCCTTCCACCTTGGACTGCACCAAGAAGGTATACTTTTTGCCGGATTCGAGACCGGTGGCTGTATAGGTGGTGTCCGTGCAGTCGTATGTCAGCGTCGTCCAGCCGCCGCTGCTGTTGAGATATGCTATGGCATAGGCCGTGGCGCCGGGCACGGGATCCCAGCTTAAGGTGATGCTGTCTTCGCCCACAGCCGTCACCTTGGGAGCGGGTTTGGTTGGACCGGTGGGAGTGGCGTACACGTAATCCGAACCGTCGTATTTGGACCACTTGCCGTCTCTATAGGACTGCACCAGGAAGGTATACTTTTTGCCGGAAACCAGGTCGGTTATGGTATAGGTGGTGTCCGTGCAGTCGTATGTCAGCGTCGTCCAGCCGCCGCTGCTGTTCAGGTAGGCGATAGCGTATTTTGTGGCGCCGGATATTTTGTCCCAGCTCAGTGTGACGCTGCCGTCGCCCACTGCCGTCACCTTGGGAGCAGGCTTGGTGGGGCCGGTGGGTGTGGCGGATACGTAGTCCGTACTGTCGTATTTGGACCACTTGCCGTCTCTATAAGACTGCACCAGGAAGGTGTACGTTTTGCCGGAAACCAGGTCGGTTATGGTATAGGTGGTGTCCGTGCAGTCGTATGTCAGCGTGACCCAGCCGTTTTTATAGTATGCGATGGCATAGGCCGTAGCGCCAGGCACAGGATCCCAGCTCAAGGTGACGCTGCCATTGCCTGGGGTCGCCTTAACAAACGGTCTGGGGTCTTGAGGCGTGCCTTTCACATAGTCCGCGCTGGTGTAGCTGGACCACTTGCCGTCCGCATAGGACTGTACCAGGAAGGTATACTCCTTGCGGTTTGTGAGGCCGGTAGCCGTATAGGTGGTGTCCGTGCAGTTGTATGTTAGTGTAAACCAGCCGTTAGTTTTCCAATAAGCGATAGCGTATTTTGTGGCGCCGGATATTTTGTCCCAGCTCAGTGTGACGCTGCCGTCGCCCACTGCCGTCACCTTGGGAGCGGGTTTGGTTGGACCGGTGGGAGTGGCGTACGCGTAATCCGAACCGTCGTATTTGGACCATTTGCCGTCCACCTTGGCCTGCACCAGGAAGGTGTATGTTTTGCCGGAAACCAGGTCGGTTATGGTATAGGTGGTGTCC
>JBMNOT010000075.1:0-9653 GCA_050943225.1 Christensenellales bacterium
CTTTCAAAGCTAATACGATAATCGGCATTTTGATACTGAAACTCAACATGGCTTTTAAAATAGACGTTAATGCCGGTGATGCCGGCGAGGTCGAAACCGTAGCGGCCGAGTATAAGCTGCCGGCGCGTTAGCACCGCCTTGCCGCTGTCGATGCGCCTGAACGGCTCGTTGCGCGTCGGGGCGCACAGCAGTACGCCGCCCTCGTCGGCCATTATCCGTGGAATATGCGGGTTTTCGTCCAGCATCGCCGCAATGCGCTGCTGCTGCCAGGCGTTGATGCCGTCCATGCTGTCCGCGGGCAGCAGCGCGCCGTCCGAATGGAGAAAGCCGTATACGTCCAGCGTGAAACGCGCCTTGCAGGCGGTGCAGTGCGCTTCGTCGTCCGCCGAGACGACGGAACCCAGCACGCTGCACACGGGGCAGAGGAACATCAGCCGTTCGATGCCGCGGCATAGCGCGCGGCCATGGAAGGGGATGCGGGCGCTGCGCTGCCAGTCGGATTCGTTGTGTTTGAGAGCCGCCGTCACCCTGCGCTCGATTTCCTCTGGACTGAGGTTCGCGCCGCCCTCAATAACGGTTTCCAGATGCACTTCCACGCGGCCCCGGCGCTTACGGTCTGCCCAGCGCGGCTCCGAGAGATAACCGCCGCGGATATTGGCCGCTACCACGGGTATGTTCAGCCTGCCGACCAGCCGAAATGTTGCCGGCGTGATGGGGCCGGTTACGCCGTCCCAGCTGCGGCTGCCCTCGGGGAATATGCCCACGATGCCGTCTCGCTTAATGGCATCCATGATGCCGCGTATCGCGGTGATGTCGCTCATGGACTTGCGTTTGGGTATATAATCCACCAGCCGCAGCAGGCCGCCGAGCAGCTTGTTCTTGAACACTCCTTCCGTCACCACGAAATGGATGGGGCGCAGGAAAAAACACTGCAAAAACAGCCCGTCCAGATTGTTGGTGTGATTCCCCAATAAAAAAAACGGGCCTTTTGCAGGGATTGGCGTCCGGACAATGAACCGGAGCCGGTAGCGCAGCCTCACGTAAAGGCCAAATGTGCCCTGATACAGGTACAAAAGCGAATATTTTGCCAGCGCTTTTAAAAACCTATTAAATTTTCCGGCCTTTTTCAATTTGACGCTCCCAGACCGTTTTTCAGCTACGGATGCTTATTGCTTCAGTTATAGAATATATCATGGAAGAGAACCGCGCAATGAAAACTTATTTGGCCGTATCCGCGAAAACAAATAAGGGCACGAATACCGTGTCCTTATTCTGACCATATTCTTACCATCTGGCAAAATGGTTTCGGCTTATTTGCTGACCGCGTCCTTGAAAGCCTTGCCGGGTTTGAAAGCGGGCGCAGCGGAAGCCGGAATATCGATCTGTGCGCCGGTGGCCGGGTTGATACCCTTCCGGGCTGCTCTCTGACGGAGTTCAAAAGAACCAAAGCCGGTCCACTGAACTTTGTCGCCGGCAGCAAGAGTGCTGCTGATCACGTCGACCAACGCGGACAGGCAAGCATCGGTATCCTTCTTGGAAAGCTGAGCTTTTTCGGCTACTGCTGCCACCAATTCTGTTTTGTTCATTCAAATTTCCTCCTGTATTCATGTATTTGAGTTTTGTGGGCGTTGATTTGAGTCTCAGGCCCTCACAAACTAAACTCTGTATTTCAACTTTGTTTGGCCACTTCCGCCGCCTTGGCCTCGTCCCAGAGAGCATCCAGCACGTCAAGGCCGCAGGTGCGCATGTCCACATTCCGCTCTGCCGCCAGCCTTTCAACCAGCGAAAACCGCTCGATGAACTTGTCCGTGGCCCTTTGCAGCGCTGTCTCCGGCTCCACACCGTAAAGCCGCACCACGTTGACAGCGGCAAACAGCAAATCTCCGCATTCGTCAGCAAGCTCGTCGGGGCTTTGGGCATTTGCCACCTCGTCAATTTCTTCCCGGAGCTTGTCCACCGCCTGAGCAGCCTCGGTGAAATCGAAGCCCACATGGGCAGCCTTGTGCTGCACTTTGCCGCTGCGCATCAGCGCCGGCATACTGCGGGGGATGTTCTTTAGCACATCCGTCTGCGTCTGCTGACCGCGCTCTTCCTTCTTGATCTGCTCCCAGTTGCTGAGCACAGCTTCCGGCGTATCCGCCACGACATCGCCGAATATATGGGGGTGGCGCGCGATCATCTTGCGGCATATCGCGGTGGTGACGTCGCTGATGTCGAACTCGCCCTGCTGCTCCGCGATGCGCGCATGGAACACCACCTGCAGCAGCACGTCGCCCAACTCATCGGCCAAAGCGTCCATATCGCCCGCATCGATCGCGTCCAGCACCTCGTATCCTTCTTCGATCAGGTAGCGCTTTAAGCTCTCGTGCGTCTGCTCCTTGTCCCACGGACAGCCGTGCCGCGACCTGAGGCGCGCCATCACATCCAGCAGGTCGGCGAATGTGAAGCGTTTCTTGCGCGCCAGGGCGCAGGGAGCAATTACCACGCTAGTATAATAACCGTAGAAAAGCGCGCCGTCAAGCTGACAAAGCAAAATGTTTTCACATTTGCCGCTGCGCGTATCCACCAGCAGCACCGGATATTCGTCGTCGTACCAGGACATGAGGCGAAGCTTTATATCCGACGCCTTAAAGGCGTTGTCAATTTCGTTGATGACCAGCACCTGGCTGGTGTCGTCCACGTGCGTAAAAGTGGATGCCGTATGCATGCACACGCCCGTGCTGCCGTCCAGTAGCCCTTCCGCCAATGTTGCGCCCAGAGCCGGGCAGCCGTCCGTCATCACGCGCACATGCCCGCCCGCTGACCGTACGCGCCGGGCCAGAGCCCCGGCAATGCGGTTGTGGGCAAGGTCGCCCAGCGCCACGAACAAAAGGCCGTCGCGCAGCATAAAATCGCAGGCGCTTTCTATCAGTATATCGAAATCTTCTGCCTGTTCATAAAGCGCATCCAGCGTCTCGTAAGCAAAGCCCGGCTGCACCGCTCCATCCAGCGACGTCTGCAGCACAACGGCGGACGCTTCCTTAGCTGCCTTGATAACCTGTTCGCTGATACTGCCGTCCGGCTTCATATTGGCGATTGTGATATTCATCTTATTGTCTCCAAAGTCCTAGCCTGATCATCAGCCGGGTGATTCTTCCGCCGCCCGGGATGTATTCCATGTCTTCGCGTCTTAAGGCGCCGGTGAGGAACACCATCACGACGTACACCAGCACCGCTGCCAATATTGTAACCAGAACAGACATCGTGTTGCCATGGCTGGCGGACAGGCGCTGATAGAGAAAATACGTCGCCGCTCCCATGGCGGCGGTGGATATGATGGGCGCGACAAAGCCGGACAGGAAACGGATATCCGGCTTGGTGCGGCGCACGACGGATATCACGTCCAGCACGGCGGCGATGCCATAGCACACGGCTGTGCCGATAGCCGCGCCCCGAACATTGAGCTCAGGGTTGCGGATGAGCAGGTAGCTGAGCACCACCTTGACGGCTGCGCCGATCATCAGGTTGATCACCGGCCTGTTCTGATGCCCTGCGCCCTGTAGTATGCCCGTCATCGTCTGAACCAGCGATAAGAACAGTATGCCTATGGCGAGTATGCGCAGGAGCTGGCCGCCAAGCAGCAGTTCTTCCCGCGTGTAGCCGGACGAATAAAGCAGCCTCATGATAGGTTCAGCCAGTATGTACATGCCGACGGCGCTCGGAAGGCCCACCAGCAGCGCCAGCTTGAACCCCATGGCGGATCGTCCGCTGACCATGCCGGGGTTATTCTGTATGCGGGCTTCGGAGATGGCCGGCACAAGGCTCATGCACAGTGCCTGCGACAGTACGGCCGGCATGTTGATGAGGGAATTGACCCCTCCGGACAGAACGCCGTAGCTCGATTCCGCGATTTCTTCGGTGAACCCCGTAGATATCATGATGTTTTTAACCATCAGCGTATCCAGCGCCGCTACAAGAGGCATAACGCTTCCGCCAATGATAATGGGAATGGCGATGCGGAACAGCTCGGAGGTGAGCTTCCTGCTGGAAACGATGGGAAAAGATGTGCTCCGCCGGCGGTTCTCCTTAATCTCGCCTTTCTTCCTGTTGTACATAATGATGACAACGACCAGCGCGCAGAGCTCGGAGATGGAAATGCCCAGCAATGCACCGGCCGCGCCGTAGTGCAGGCCTTTGGGCAGCCAGAGCCAGGCAAGAAGCAGTCCTGCCCCCAGCTTGATAACCTGTTCAACGAGCTGCGTGATGGCAGTGGGCGACATCATCTGAAGGCCCTGGAAATACCCCCGGTATGCGGAAAGTATCGACACAAAAAACAGCGACGGCGCCAGGAGCAGCAGCCCCGGCACAGCGTCCGGGTATGCGCTCAGGCGCGCGTAAAGCCCGGAGAATGCGAGCATCAGCACCGTGGTGGCTGATCCGATGATAAACAGCCACTTGAAGGCGGTTTGAAACACCCGGTGCGCCCCCCGGTAGTCGCCAATGGTCACGCGCTCGGATACCATGCGCGATATCGCGGTAGGCAGCCCGGCAGTGGAGATCACGAGAAGCGCGGTGTAGATGGGGTAAGCGACATGATAGTAGGCCATGCCTCCTGAACCGATAATGTTGTTCAGCGGAATGCGGAAAACGGCGCCGATAATCTTGACGATGAGACCGGCAAAGCCCAATATGGCCGCTCCTTTTACGAAATTCTTTTGCCCTTTGCTCATATCTACTCCCGCCCGGACTGCTTAAATTTACCTAAACGTCCGAAGTTTCAATGAATTATATTACAAAAAACGCCTTTTGCCAATGCCCATCCGCCTAATCGTCTTTTTGTACGGGCCGGGGTGGGTCTTTACATGTTTATGGCGGCATATGGCTTATCATGACAAGCTGCCCGGCCGTTTATTTGAGGATACTCAAACTGCATAAAAAACCTTGGATATCCCGCCGTCACCGACAATTCGTCGCTGCATATTCTATCATTGACAACATAATGTGCCGGTGTTATATTGAGTGCTGTTGCCGCAGAAATGCGGGTGTTTTGGAGGAATAAACAATGATGAAAACGAGCGGTGAAGCGGTCGTACAACCCCACGCCGCCAAGGCATGTTTTGACCGCCAGGGCGAGCATTCGGACAGGCATGCCCGCCATGAACTGCACAAGCTGCGCACCATCATGCGCGTGCTGGACCTGCGCGCCGGGCAGCGCGTGCTGGATGTCGCCTGCGGAACGGGTGTCCTGTTTCCCTGGCTGCTGTCCCGCGACCCCCAGCTGCTGATGGGCATCGACATCTCCAAAGCGATGACGGAAAAAGCGCGCGCGATGCATCGTGACAGTCGGCTGCGCATCGTGACAGCGGATTATTTCAATATGGAGGCGGGCAATTTCGACCGCATCATCGTGTATAACGCGTACCCATGCTTCCCGGACAGGGAGAAGTTTGCTCAAAAGACACTGAGGCTTCTGATACCCGGCGGGCGGTTTGTGGTGGCGCACAACGCAGGAAGGGAAAGCGTCAATGCGGTGCCCGAGGTCTGGGGCGGGTGCGGCACGCCGCTTCAGAGCGCGGACGAGGAGTGCAGCTGGTTTGAGCCCTTTTTTGAGATGGACGTTTCAATGGACAACGAAGAACTGTACCTGATCTCCGGCGTGAAGCGTTAATGCCTGGGAAAGTTAATACGATATGATAATTGCTGGAACATGATTGCTGGAATACCCTCTAATGAGGGTGCGGAGGAATAACAGATGACGGTGACACTCAAACTAAAAAGCGGACTGGAAAAGTTTGTGTCCAAATCTGTCATACAGTGTGAGATCAATTGCGAGAAAAGGATTATCGACCTGCTGCGCGAGATCAATTTCCCGGTGGACATGGCGGGCATAGTGGTGGTGGACGGAAAAAAGAAGCCCAAGGATTCCCTCCTGCGCGGGGGCGAGCTGGTGAAGGTGTTTCCGCCGACGTTCAACTGAAAGCGCGTGCGGATAAGCGGCCACCCTGCTGCGCGGCTTGAAGCAAGGAGCTGCAAGGAGGAAGCATGGAGTTTCACATCGTGCTCGTAGAGCCGGAGATTCCGGCCAATACCGGCAACATCGCGCGTACCTGCGCGGTGACGGGAGCTCGTCTGCACCTGATAGAGCCGCTTGGCTTTTCGATATCCGACAAGCATTTAAAGCGGGCAGGGCTGGATTACTGGCCGCACCTCGGCGTTAAGACCTACCGCAGCCTGGATGAATTTTTCGCCGCCTACCCAGGCGGGAAATTTTATTTCTGTTCCACAAAAGCCCAGCGCAGCTACTGCGACGTCAGGTTCGAGGACGGCTGTTTCCTGTTTTTCGGCAAGGAGACCAAGGGGATTCCAGAGGAGCTCATTTTTTCCGGCATGGGGGAGGCAATACGCATACCGATGCGGCCGGGTCTCCGGTCGCTCAACCTCTCCAATTCCGTCAGCATCGTGCTGTACGAAGCCCTGCGGCAAAACGGTTTTCCCGGGCTGTGCTGACCGGTGTATAATACTACCCGTCAAGGGAAATAATACCGCGCGAAAGAACCGCCGGATAGGATTGGAGGGCGAATTTCCTTCTTGCAATTTGGAATTCTTTCGCATAGAATGTTTTCTGACATTAAAATTTAAAATTTTTATGACCGTACTAACCAAAGGAGCCGGTGTATGAATAAGAAGACAGTGAAAGATATTGATGTAGCGGGGAAACGAGTACTGGTCCGGGTGGACTTTAACGTACCCCTCAACGAAAATAAGGAGGTGACGGACGATACGCGTATCGTCGCGGCCCTGCCCACCATCGAATACCTCGTGGAGCAGAACGTGAAAGTCATACTGTGTTCGCACCTGGGCCGTCCGAAGGGCGAGTTCAAACCTGAGTTTTCGCTGAATCCGGTGGCGCAGCGTCTGGAGCAGCTCATCGGCCGCAAGGTTACCTTCGCGACCGATGTGGTGGGCGAGAGCGCAAAGGCCGCTTTGGCTGCCATGAAAGACGGCGATATCGTGTTGCTGGAGAACGTGCGCTTCCATAAGGAAGAGACCAAGAACGATCCCGAATTTGCCAAAAAACTCGCATCCTTTGCGGATATATTTGTCAACGACGCTTTCGGTACCGCGCACCGGGCGCACGCGTCCACGGTGGGCGTGGCCTCGTATATTCTGGCTGTGGCCGGTTTCCTGATCGGCAAGGAGCTGGATTTCCTTGGCGGCGCGCTGGACAACCCCACGCGGCCTTTTGTGGCGATTCTGGGCGGCGCGAAAGTATCGGATAAGATCGGCGTTATCAACAACCTGATTAACAAAGTGGATTCCATCATCATCGGCGGCGGCATGGCCTATACGTTCCTCAAAGCCAAAGGCCTTGAGGTGGGCGCGTCGCTGGTAGACGAAGAGCGCATCGAGCTCGCCAAAGAGCTCATGGCAAAGGCGGCAGCCAAAGGCGTAGACCTCATGCTGCCTGTGGACACCATTGTGGCGGACAAGTTCGACGTGAACGCCAACACCGATGTGGTGCCGTGCGAGCATATTCCGGAAGGCTGGATGGGCCTGGATATCGGGCCGACTTCGCGCATGCTGTTTGCAGACAAGATCCGCACCGCCAAGACGGTTGTCTGGAACGGCCCCATGGGCGTGTTCGAGATGGCGCCCTTTGCGGAGGGCACCAAGGCAATAGCCCGTGCGATGGCAGATTCCGAAGCGACCACCATCATCGGCGGCGGCGACAGCGCGGCAGCTGTGAAGCAGATGGGTTTTGCGGATTCGATTACGCATATTTCCACCGGCGGCGGCGCTTCGCTGGAGTTCCTGGAAGGCATCGAGCTGCCCGGCATCGTGGCGCTGCAGGACAAGTGAGGCCCAGTTTGAAGGCACAGTATCAGGGGCTGCTCTTTTAGAGCGGCCTTTTTTCACAAAGTTGCACCTAAATGGATACGGCTGCCCGGGCGGCCGTATGATATCAAACCTATTTATGACAATATTTTAGGAGGTATAACATATGAGGAGAAAACCGATTATTGCGGGAAACTGGAAGATGAACAAGACGCCTGAGGAAACCGTTGCGCTGATCAAAGCGCTGATCCCGCTCATGAAGGACAACGACAGGGTGGACATCGTGGTGTGCCCGCCGTTTGTGGACCTTTCGGCCGCGAAGGAAGCGCTGGCCGGCTCAAACATCGCGCTGGGCGCGCAGAACATGCACTTTGAAGAGAGCGGCGCATACACTGGTGAAGTGTCGCCCGGCATGCTGAAGGCTTTGGGCGTGGAATACGTGATACTCGGCCACTCCGAGCGGCGCCAGTATTTCGGCGAGACCGACGAAGGCGTCAACAAAAAGGTAAAGGCAGCGCTGAAAGCGAGTATAAAGCCCATCGTGTGCGTCGGCGAAACGCTGGAAGAGCGCGAGGCCGGTATCACCTCTGAAGTCGTCTGCAGGCAGACAAAGCTCGCACTGCTGGGGCTTTCCGCGATGGATGCGGCGGGCGTCATCATCGCGTACGAGCCCATCTGGGCGATTGGCACCGGCAAGACGGCTACCGCTGAGGACGCCAACGAGACCATCCGTGCGATCCGCGGTGCAGTCCGCGAAGTGTACGGCAGCGATACGGCGGCAGCTATCCGCATACAGTACGGCGGAAGCATGAAGCCTTCCAACGCTTCCGAACTGATGACGATGCCGGAGATCGACGGCGGGCTGATCGGCGGCGCGTCGCTTAAAGCCGAGGACTTTGCCGGCATCGTCAATTACTGATTTTCTTCGGGGGTTAGTATGGCAAAAAAACTGACAGCGCTCATAATATTGGACGGCTTTGGCAAAGGCCAGGCGGACGCCGGCAACGCCATCGCGCTTGCCGGTATTCCCAATATCACTGCGCTGAAAAACGAATACCCGCACACCACCATCGGCGCGTCCGGTATGGACGTGGGGCTGCCCCGCGGCCAGATGGGCAACTCCGAGGTGGGGCATATGAACATCGGCGCAGGCCGCATCGTCTATCAGGAGCTGACGCGCATTTCCAAGGGCATCGAGGACGGCGGTTTCTTTGAGAAACCCGAGTTCCTAGGCGCTATCGACAACGTCAAAAAGCACGGCACCAAGCTGCACGTCTATGGGCTGGTGTCGGACGGCGGGGTGCACAGCCATCAGGAGCACTTATACGCGCTGCTGGAGCTGGCCAAACGCCATGGTTTGGAGAACGTCTACATCCACTGTTTCATGGACGGCCGCGACGTGCCGCCGGACAGCGGCAAGGGCTTCATCGAGCAGCTGGAGGAGAAGATCAAGGAAATTGGCATCGGCGAGATTGCGACGGTGATGGGCCGGTATTACGCAATGGACCGCGACAATCGCTTTGAGCGCATCGAGAAGGCGTATGCAGCGATGGTGCGCGGCGAGGGCGTCACGGCAACTTCCGCGGTGCAGGCGATGCAGCAGAGCTACGACAAGGGCGAGATGGATGAGTTCGTGATGCCCACGGTGATTATGAAGGGCGGGCGTCCGGTGGCCACCATTGAGCCCCATGATTCCATCATATTCTTCAACGTCCGCCCGGACCGCGCCCGGGAGATCACGCGCACGTTCATCGACCCGGACTTTAACGGCTTTGCGCGCGAGTATTTCCCGGTGTATTACGTCTGCATGACGCAGTACGACAAGACTTTTATGAACG
>JBMNOT010000076.1:0-9600 GCA_050943225.1 Christensenellales bacterium
CCTAATAGCCGGCGGCGACGATATTGACAGGGAAGATCTGGCCAAATGGAGCGGCATGGGCTTTGCCAGCCGTACCGACGAAGCGTAGCCAGCAAAGAGCCATATAAAAGAGCCATATAATAAAAGAGCCGCTAGAAACGGCTCTTTATCTTTGTCAAACCCTATTCCGCTCAGCCGGGCTGTTCCGGCTTTGTCGGCGTTTCATCCTCGGTAACGGTCATCCTCCGAATCACCTGCGGCACCTTGGGCCGGTCAGCCGCGTCCGTCGGCTGCGCCGCAATGGCGTCCACCGCGTCCATGCCTTCCACCACGCAGCCGAACGCCGCGTACTGCCCGTCCAGATACGGCGCGTCCGCGTGCATGATGAAAAACTGCGAGCCCGCGGAATCGTAGCTGGCGGCACGCGCCATCGATACCACGCCACGCGTGTGCCTGAGCGTATTGTTCACGCCGTTCGCCTGGAATTCTCCCTTAATGGTGTAGCCCGGGCCGCCCGTGCCCGTGCCGTAGGGGCACCCGCCCTGTATCATAAACCCGCTGATCACGCGGTGAAAGCACAGGCCGTCATAAAACCCCCTGGCCGCCAGGCTCTTGAAGTTGGCCGCAGTATTGGGCGCGTGCTGCTCCAAAAGCTCTATCTTGATCTGCCTGCCATCCATCATCTCAATCGTAACCATATCATCCTCCACGCTGTTGCCCGGCAGCTACCTCCTGCCGGCCTGATGCCTATTATACCCCGATATGCCCCAAACCGAAAGAAAAAAAGCTAAAGCCGCCGGAGCTGCCCCGACGTCCAAGCTACAAAAAAATTAGAATAAATTTTGTGGGCAAGACGGGCTATGATTAGCCCCAAAAAGCAAATGCTTTTCGGGGACCCCGAATTTTATACGGTTTCGAGGTACGAGGAACTGCATAAAATCGGTAAGTTAACGGAAAACCGTAGGTTTTTCGTCAAACAAAAGCCGCCGGAGCCGCTGCCCCGGCGGCCGTTAACTTCAAGCTTATTTCGCAAACGTCCTCACGCGAATCACGCTGCCCACGCGGCGAATTTCCTCCACCGCTTCTTCCGGCACGCTCTCGTCCAGGTTGATCAGCGTGTACGCGATATCTCCCTTGGACTTGTTCACCATGTCGGCGATGTTCGCGTCCGATGCCGCCAGTATCGCGGTCATCTTGCCCACCATGCCGGAGATGTTCTTGTGGATCACGGCGATGCGGAACTTGCCGGTAAACGGCAGCACCGCGCAGGGCATGTTTACCGAATTGACGATATCGCCCGTCTCCAGGTAATCCCTGAGCTGCACGGCCGCCATCTTTGCGCAGTTCTCCTCGGATTCCGGCGTAGACGCGCCCAGGTGCGGTATGCAGATCGCTTTTTCATGCTCCAGCAGCCGCTCGTTCGGGAAATCGGTCACATACCGGGAAAGCCGGCCTTCATCCAGCGCCGTAAGCAGCGGGTCATAGTCCACCAGCCCGTTGCGCGCAAAGTTCAGCAGCACTGCGCCCGGCTTCATCTTGGCTACCTCCGCCTCGCCGATGAAGTGCTTGGTGTTGTCCATCAGCGGCACATGCAGCGTGACGTAGTCGGATTCCGACAGCAGCTGGTCCAGGCTCAGCGCGCGCAGCACGCCATGATCCAGCCCCCAGGCGGACTCGATGGATATATACGGGTCGTAGCCAATCACCTTCATGCCGAGAGACCGCGCCGCGTTGGCCACCATCACGCCGATAGCGCCCAGGCCGATCACTCCCAGCGTTTTTCCGAAAAGCTCAGGGCCCACAAACTGCTTCTTGCCCTTTTCCACCTGCGCCAGCACGTCATCGCAGGTCTCCTTCAGCGATTTCACCCACGAAGTCGCTTCGATCAGATGCCGGCTCGCCAGCAGCATACCGGCCAGCACCAGCTCTTTTACGCCGTTGGCGTTGGCGCCCGGCGTATTGAACACCACGATGCCCTTCTCAGCGCAGGTCTGCACCGGAATGTTGTTGACGCCCGCGCCCGCCCGCGCGATGGCGATCAGCCTGCCCTCAAGCGGCAGGTCGTGGCAATTGGCGCTGCGCACCAGTATCGCGTCACACTCCTCAACATCGTCAGCCACCTGATAGCTGTCCGGCTTTAAATAATCATAGATGGCATCGGAGATCGGATTCAGCTTCTTGATCTTAAACATTACGCTCTATCCTCCAAAAGCTCAAAACTTTATTATGCGTTCTTTTCAAAGTCCTTCATCACTTCGATAAGCTTTTTCACGCCCTCGATGGGCATCGCGTTGTAGATGCTCGCGCGCATGCCGCCCACGCTGCGGTGCCCTTTGATGTTGACGATTCCCTCTTCTTTACACCTGGCGATAAACTTTTTGTCCAGCTCCTCGCTGCCCGTCACGAACGGTATGTTCATCAGCGAGCGGTCCTTCTTCTCCGCCGTCGGCTTAAACAGCGACGAGCTGTCAAGGTAATCGTACAGCAGCTTGGCTTTCTGTTCGTTCAGCTTCTGCATGGCCGGAATGCCGCCGTTTTTCAACAGATACTCAAATACCAGCCCCGCGATGTAAATCGCGTAAGTGGGCGGCGTGTTATACAGCGAACCATTGTCCGCGTGCGTCTTGTAGTCCAGCATCGTGGGAATGTTCGCCGGCGCCCTGCCGATCAGGTCCTTGCGGATAATCACCACCGTCAGGCCCGCGGGCCCGATATTCTTCTGCGCCCCGGCGTAAATCACCCCGTAGTCGTTCACATTGATCACTTCAGACAGTATGCAGGACGACATATCCGTCACGATGGGCAGGCCGCCCGTATCCGGCAGCTTGATATACCTCGTGCCGTATATGGTGTTGTTGGACGTGATATGCACATAGTCCGCATCGCCCTTAAACATGTCGGCATCAAGCTCGGGGATATACGAGAACGTCCTATCCTCAGAGGAGGCCGGCACGATCACCTCGCCTATCTTTTTGGCTTCGGCAATCGCCTTCTTGCTCCACATGCCGGTGTTCACATAATAGGCGCGCTTGTGCTTGGTCATCAGGTTCAGCGGCACCATAGAAAACTGCAGCGACGCGCCGCCCTGCAGAAACAGCACGCTGTAATCGTCGGAGATGTTCATCAGCGCGCGCAGATCCCTTTCCGCGCGGTGGATGATGTCCTCAAAGTTGGCAGACCTATGGCTTATCTCCATCACAGACATGCCGCTGTCGCCGTAAATCACCAGCTCTTCCTGCGCCTTTTTCAGAACAGCCTCCGGCAGGCAAGCCGGTCCTGCGGAAAAATTATAAACTCTCATCGGCCACTCCCCCTGATTGATTTGTCATGTTCTCGCCTTCGCCAAAAAAAGCAGCATTTCTCCACATTATATGCAAAAAAGCCCTCCGAAATCAAGCGCGCAATCCGGCATAAGGCCGCCTGTTGCGCGTTTAATTCTCGCTGCATAAGTATACCACACATAAAGATATGCGTCACTTGTCCATCCGGCTTTTTTTGCGGGCTGCACGCATCTGTTGCACCCATATGTATATATTATTGTAGCCGCCCCGATGAATCCCTTGACATACTTTGGTGCGTGACCTATAATCACGATATTATAAAAGCAGGGCGTTTACCGCTCGGTATAATGCCGGTTAAACCGCATATATTATGTTAGCAAAGACGGAAGCTTGGGGGAGGTTGCATCATGGGCGAGCAGGTTATACTAACGAAAGACGGTCTGTTGGAAATCCAGCAAAAGCTGGAATATCTCAAAACGGTGAAAAGGGCCGAAATATCCGAACAGATCAAAGAAGCGCGTTCGTTTGGTGATCTGTCCGAAAACGCCGAATATGATGAAGCAAAAAACGAGCAGGCCCGTGTGGAAACAGAAATCGCCCAGCTCGAAAAATTGCTGTGCAATGCGGTAGTAGTGGAAGAAACTGATATAGACCATTCCGTCGTCAGCATCGGCACCACCGTGCGCATCCTCGACCTCGAGTACGGTGAAGAGGAGGAATACCACATCGTCGGTTCGGTGGAAGCGGATGCGGACAAGCGTCGTATCTCCAACGAATCGCCTGTGGGCGCCGCGCTTATCAGCAAGAGCGTGGGCGACATCGCAGAAGTACTCACGCCCTCCGGCGAAATACTGAAGTTCAAGATTATCGATATTTATAAATAAGGGGAGTTTAATGGACGAAGTCACACACAACCAGCCGGAGCTCAGCGAATTGCTCCGGGTGCGCAGAGAGAAACTGGAAGCCCTTCGGGCAGCCGGGCAGGATCCCTTTGTTATCACCCAGTTCAAGCGCTCTCACAGCTGCAACGATATACTCACCGGTTTCGAAACACTGGAAGGAAAACGTGTCACGCTTGCCGGGCGCATCATGAGCAAGCGCATCATGGGCAAAGCGAGCTTTTCCCATATCATGGACCAAAGCGGGAAGCTCCAGCTCTACGTCCGGCGCGACGAGATGGGCGAAGAGCCCTACAACGCGTTCAAGAAACTGGACATTGGCGATATCATCGGCGCCGAGGGCGAGGTGTTTAAGACCAACGCGGGCGAAATCTCCGTGAAAACGTCCAAAATCACGTTGCTGTCCAAATCGCTGAATCCGCTGCCGGAGAAGTTCCACGGCCTGAGGGATACCGATCTGCGCTACCGCCAGCGGTATCTGGACCTCATCGTCAACCCTGAGGTCAAAAACACGTTCTTCGCGCGCAGCAAAATCATCAAGGCTATTCGCGAGTACCTGGACAACCTCGGCTATATCGAGGTGGAAACGCCCGTACTGATGCACAGCGCGGGCGGCGCAGCGGCCAGGCCGTTCATCACGCACCACAACACGCTGGACATCGACATGTACCTGCGCATCGCCACGGAGCTGCACCTAAAGCGGCTCATCGTGGGCGGTTTCGAGCGCGTGTACGAGATCGGCCGCATATTCCGCAACGAGGGCATGTCAGTCAAGCACAACCCGGAGTTCACCACCATCGAGCTCTACCAGGCGTACGCCAATGTGGACGACATGATGGACCTCTGCGAGAACCTGTTCTACCACTGCGCGAAAATGCTGCACGGCACCGGCCAGATCACTTATCAGGGCACGTCCGTGGACCTCACGCCGCCGTGGCAGCGCCTTACCATGCTGGACGCCGTCAAGCAATACACCGGTGCAGATTTCTCGGATTGCACCGACGAACAGGCTAGGGAAATCGCCCGGGGTATCGGCATGGACGTTTCCCGGAGCCAGACCCGCGGCGAGCTGCTCTATGCCGCTTTTGAGGAGTTCGTGGAGGACAAGCTTACCGGGCCCGTGTTCATTACCGGCTATCCGGTGGAGGTGTCGCCCTTAGCCAAGAAGATGCCGGGCTGCCCGTGGCTCACCGAGCGCTTTGAGCTGTTCATCACCAGCCGCGAGATGGCCAACGCTTTCTCGGAGCTCAACGACCCGGACGACCAGCGCGCCCGCTTCATGGAACAGGCCAATAAGCGCGCCCAGGGCGACGAAGAGGCGGAGATGATGGACGAAGACTTCCTGACGGCGCTGGAATACGGCATGCCGCCCACCGGCGGTATGGGCATCGGCATCGACCGTATGGTGATGCTTTTAACCGACAGCGCCTCCATACGCGACGTGCTTTTGTTCCCCACGATGAAACCGAAAGAATAGTGCATACACAGGTATTAAACGGGGCGGCGAAACGCTGTCCCGTTTTGGTTTTGTTTCCCGCATCGTTGTCTATCTTATTCCGGTGTGATAGAATGCTGTTATCCCGACGCGATCAATTTCGCGCCAATCTGTGAGGAAGGAGTGGTTTTTTGCCGCCAAAGCTCACGCTTGTACTGCGCTTTTTGTGGTACCTGTTCTCGCGCATACTGATATGGGCGGTCGCCGCAGCGCTTGTGGTGCTCTCCTTCTTCGCGGCCATGGACTATATGAACGTCCAGATACTGGTCAAAGACGGCCTCCAGCTGCGCGCCAAAGTTATCATACAGGGCGACGACCCGACGGCGCTCAGCAAGGTGTTCTCCCGAAACTTCCTGGAGCAGGACGCGCTGCTCTCCTCCAGCGTTTACCGCTCCTATTCAATAAAGAACGTCGATTACAGCGCCAAGGTGGACTTTCAGCTGATCATGCCGTGGCAAAACGCCGTCGAGCTTACCGTCACCGAGGAGATCAAGCGCATCGACGGCACGCTGGCGGGCGGCGCCGAAAAAAGCAGCGCGCTCAGCGAAACGCCGCCGCCGTGGCAAAACGCGGTGTACCGCGTCCGGCTGGTCCGTTACGAGGACAACTGGCGCATCGTCTCCATGACGCAGGTGGAAGCGCTGCCCAGCCCCACGCCGTCCCCCACACCTAAGCCTGCGCCCACCACCACACCCAGGGCCACCATCGTCCCTTCGCCGGATTTGGATTCGGCAGAGGCGATGGATGTGATCGAGGACTGATGCTGATAAAACCCGGTTCCGCATTGCTTGCCCCCATGGCGGGGTACACCGACGCGGCGCTGCGCTATCTGTGCGTCGAGCAGGGAGCCGCGCTCACCTACACCGAGATGGTCAGCGCGATGGGGCTGCGCTACGGCTCGGAAAAGACCAAAAGCCTTATCTCCTTTGCGGAAAACGAAAATCGACTGGGCGTCCAGCTCTTCGCCGCCCAGCCCGACGCTTTGGCGGACAGCATCTGCCGCATACAGGATGCGTATGGCGAACGCATCGCGGTGTTTGACATCAACATGGGCTGCCCCGCTCCCAAGATAACGGGCGGCGGTCAGGGCTGCGCGCTGATGACCGATATGCCGCGGGCTGCCCGGCTCATCGAAGCCGCCGTGAAGGTGTCGCGGCTTCCCGTCACCGTCAAGTTCCGCAAGGGCTGGGACGACGCCAGCGTCAACGCTGTGGAGTTCGCGCGCATGGCCGAGCAGTCCGGCGCCGCCGCCGTCACGGTGCACGGGCGCACGCGCGCGCAGTTCTACAGCGGCCGCAGCGACTTATCCATCATCAAGCAGGTCAAGGAAGCTGTCAGCATCCCCGTCATCGGCAACGGCGACATATTCCATGCCGAAGACGCCGCCAACATGCTCAAGGTCACCGGCTGCGACGCGGTGATGGTCGCACGCGGCGCTCTGGGAAACCCCTTCATTTTCCGCGAGATCAACCATCTTTTGCGCACCGGCGAAGCGCTGCCTCCCGCGACTTTCGAAGAAAAATCCCGGGCACTGCTGCGCCAGGCTCAGCTCTCCTGCGCCGAAAAGGGAGAAGCCCTCGCCATGCGCCAGATGCGCAAGCACGCCGTGTGGTACCTGAAAGGCCTTCGGGGCGCGGCGCGGCTGCGCGAAGCCGCCGTCCGCTTAAACACGCTGAAGGATCTGGAGGATCTGCTCGAAACTGCAGCCGAGCTCAACAACCTTTAACACAGGCGTCCATAAGACCTTCAGGCTCTCCAAACGCAAACGAACCTGCGCCATCCTCTCAGATGTGTAGAAGCATCATATCCGCTTTAACAGGCGGCTATTGCCGTGAAAAGAAATCCGACGCGCCTCCGCAGATAGCGCGGGTAATTTTTTCTGATAATCGGGCTGCTGAAGCTGGGTTTCTTCCTCTCTGTTGCTCAGGTGCCCGCACTCCACCAGCACGCACGGCTGGCTGCCGCGTTTCAATATGATCAAATCGTCGCAGGCCCGGGCGGAGCCGTCGGTGCCCGGCGCCGCGTTCAGGTTGTCGGTCACTGCCTGCGCCAGCATTTCGCCCCGCTGAGAGCCCGCCATAAGCAGCGTCAGCCGCCCGGATACGCCAGGGTCGTCCTCAAACAAGTTCATATATATGCTGATCACAATATCGGTGCCGCTTTCCACAATCTTTGCTTTTCGCCAAAATACGCTGAATTACGCCGTTATTCTGCCGGTCAGATAGCGGGCGCGCTGTTTGACTTTTCAAAATCGTTGCATTAAAATGTATGAGATCACAACGATGCATATGTGGTCAATTTAAGGAGGAAACCATTTTGAAGAAGTATATATCAGCGTTTTTGGTGCTGGTTCTGGCGCTGAGCGCGCTGCTTGTCGGACTGCCGCGGGTGGCAAAGGCAGAGGGCGTGGAGTTCACGGTGACGCCTGAAAAATCAGAGTATGCTCCAGGCGACAAAGTCAAGTTCAACTTCTCCATCATCAACAAAAGAGGGGATGAGCTGCAGGATTGCAAGATATATTTGGGCGACAAACCGGTCGCGGAGGACGTCGGGAACATTCCGGCTGATCCCGAAATCGTTAAGCCCTATACGCTCACCATGGATGTCACCGCGGAATTGCTGGATCAGAAGCTGGAGTTCAAATTGGTGTCGAACGGCAGTGCGGTTGCCACTGCGTCCACCAAGATCAAAAAGAAAGAACTGTCTGTCAAGCTGGCCGTGGGCGTCAAGGCGGATAAAACCATCGCCGATGCGGGCGATACCGTCACGTTCACATTCAACCTGGAAAACCAAGGCGAAGCCGACATCACGGGCATCACGGTCAAAGACACTGTCAGCGGCAAAACGCTTAAGGACAAGTTCGACCTCGCCCGCGGCAAAAGCTATTCCTTCACATACAAGGCCACGATGACGACCGGGGACATCACGGTGGCGCCGCGCATCACCTATACGGCGAACGGCGCCGAACAGCCCGCCATCACCAAGGACCCCATCGTCGTGAAGCTGAGCATCCGCGACGTCAAGATGTCGGTCACGGTGGACAACTCCAGGCCCCAGCCGGGCGAGGAGGTCACGTTCACCCTCAACCTCACCAACAACGGCAACGTGTCGTACAGCAAGCTGAAAGTGTCCATTGCCGGCGAGCCGGTGGAATTCCCTTCCTCTAAGCTCAAGCCGGGCGAGACTTTCACCCAAACGTATAAGCGGTCGTTTGAGGCGTCCACCGCCGTCATATTCTCCGTGACAATGGTAGACCAAAACGGCGAGCAGCGAGCGCTGGATAAGACGATCGATATCCAGCTGCCGGTAGACCCCTCGGTGGTGAGCGAGAAGCTCAAGCTGGTCATGCATGTGGACCGGCCGCAGCTCACGTCCGCGAGCGTCGTCAACTTCACGGGCTACATCTCCAACGCGACCGAGTATGAATTTATCAACGTGCAGGTGAACGAGGCCAGCCTGGGCAACGTGTTCAGCACATCGGCGCTGGCAGCCAGCGGGCAGCTGAGCATCGAGTATTCGGCGGACATCAACGAAACCACGACGTATAACTTCGTGCTGACCGCAACAGACCTGGACGGCAATACCTACACCATCAACGCCGAACCCATCACTGTAACGGTGAAATCGGTGTCACCCACGCCCACCAACTTTGAGGAGGCGGCCGATATCACCGAAGAACCGGCTGAGAATACCAGTGGCTCGTTCAATGCCAGCAAGTTCTTCCTGATACTGGCTATTGTGCTCATTGTGCTGATACTGGGCGTGGGCGCGGCGCTGCTGATACTGTGGAAGAAAGGCGGCAAGTCGGGCGGCGGGCCTGGCAGCCTCCGTCCGTCATCAGCTCCCCGGAAAAAGCCTTCCGCCGGCTCGTACGGGCGCGGTCCTTCTCCGCGCAAGCCCGGCGGCTCCAAAAACTACCGCGACCGGAACAGTTTCTAACACTTAA
>JBMNOT010000077.1:0-9284 GCA_050943225.1 Christensenellales bacterium
CCGCGACGAGCACGTTGACACCCGCCGCCGTCACTTCGGCCACGTTATGAAGGTCGATGCCGCCGTCCATCTCGATATCGATATCGAGGCCGCGCGCGTCGATCGTCGCCTTGAGCGCGCGCGCTTTGTCCAGCGAATACGGCAGGAAGCTCTGGCCGCCGAAACCGGGGTTTACGGACATCAGCAGAATCTGGTTCAGGCCGTCCAGTACGTATTCCAGCACCGACAGCGGCGTGTGCGGGTTGAGAGCGACGCCGCATTTTTTGCCGGTGGCTCTTATCATCTGCAGAGTTCTGTCAAGATGAGTCGTGGCTTCCTCGTGCACCACGATGATATCCGCCCCCGCCTCGGCGAACGCTTCGACGTAACGCTCCGGCGCCTCAACCATCAGGTGCACGTCCAGCGTGAGGTTCGTCGCCTTGCGCATGTCGCGGATCATGTACGGCCCAAACGTGATGTTGGGCACAAACATGCCGTCCATGACATCGCAATGGATATAGTCCGCACCAGCGGCCTCCAGCATCTTGATCGCGTCGTAGAACCTTGTAAAATCGGCAGAAAGCACAGACGGCGCCACTTTAATCATATCGTTTCTCCTTCATTTCCTGTAATTCTTTCAAAATGGTCAGATACCGCTGGTAACGGCCCTCGCTGATAATGCCCTTTGAGACCGCTTCCTTGACACCGCAGTCCGGCTCTTTATCGTGAAGGCATCCGTTGAATCGGCATCTTGACGCATGGTCTACAAAATCGCTGTACAGGGAGCCCAGTTCCTCCGGCTCAATGCTCTCCGGCTCCAAGAAGGAAAACCCCGGCGTATCCACCACCATGCCGGAAAAGTCGTCCAGCACGATAAGTTCGGCGTGCCGCGTGGTATGGCGGCCCCTGTCCACCTTCCGGGACAGGCCGCCGGTCTCCAGCGACAGGTGCGAGAACAGCGCGTTGAGCAGCGACGATTTGCCCACGGCAGACTGACCGGCAAAGCAGGTGCAGCATCCGGACAGCGCCGCTTTCAGTTCGGAAAGCCCCTCGCCCGACATTGCGGAAACGCGCACGACGGGACAGATGCCGCGGTATTCCGCCTCGAGCGCGTCCACAGCTTCCGGAGCGGCAACGTCGCATTTGTTGATCACCAGCAGCGGCCGGATACCGGCCTGTTTCAGATGGACGATAAGCTTGTCGCACAGCAATTTGTCCGCTTGAGGCTTTTGCGCCGATACCACGATGGCCACCATGTCGACATTGGCCACGCGCGGCCGCTTCATCTCGTTGCGCCGCGGCAATATCTCCTCGATGAAGCCGTAGGAATCTTTTTGCGTTGAAAAGCGCACCATATCGCCAGGCAGCGGCGTCGTGCCGTCAAGACGAAAACGCCCGCGGGCTTTGCACTCGTGCACCGCGCCAGCATCGTCCAGCACATAGTAAAAACCGCCTACGCCTTTCAGTATCCGACCTGTATATTGCACTGCGTTATCGGACTTCAACCGCACTGTTTATAACCTCGACATTGTTCAGCAATACCCTCACGGTCTTTGGACCGGCTGTCAGGCAGCGAACGGTGTAATTTAAGCGGTAAACGCCCGTCTCCGGCTGCATCTCCTCCACAAAATCGACAACACGGCCGTCCAGCGTATCCTCCACGATGATGCGCAGGATCGAGTTGCTTTCCGCCACGTCGATCTCAGCCGTCAGAAGGCCTGTATATGTCTTATCCTTGTATGCGCTGATCCAGAGCGACACCTCGTTGTTAAACGGCGTCATGATGCCCTGCTCCGGGCTCTGCGCAGTTACTGTCCCTTCGGGCAGTTCGCTCTCCTGCTCGTACACGTAGCAGGTGGTAAAGCCGCTGTCGTAAAGCAGCGGGATGGCCTGGCTCAGCAGTCTGCCGGTGAGCGACGGCATCAGCGCGCTGGGCACGGTTTCCCCCGCAACCACCAGGCTGACCGCATCGCCCGCGCTGACGACAGTGCCCGATTCCGGCGACTGCGCAATCACATGGCCGGGAGCCACGTCCAGAACGTCTTCATAGGTCACGCTTTCCACGACAAGGCCCATCTCCCCGAGGGCGGCCTGCGCTTCCTCCAGCGTCATGTCGTATACGTCTGGCATCAGCAGGTCGGAAGGCCCGCTGGATACCCTCAGCGTCACAGTCTCGCCTCTTTGGACCTGTGCGCCGCCCTGGGGGGTCTGCGATATCACCACGCCCATTGCGATCGTCTCGCTGGATTCAAATTCCGAACTGACCATGAGGCCGGCGTTTCTCAGTATATCAGTCGCGGTGCTCATATCGAGGCCGGTGGTGTCCGGCACGGTAGTCGCCCGCTGAGCTGCCGCGTTAATCGCGCTGATGGTAAAGCCCGCGGCTACGCCCAGGCCCAGTATGAGCGCCGCCAACACGCATACTTTCCATACCTTGAGCTTCTGCGTCGATACAAGGAGCCCAGCCGTCAGAGGGGTGCGGTGATTGGGCAGTTCGACAAACTCTCCGCTGGGGTCCACCAAGGCCCGCACCAGATCATCGCGGAAAGCGTCCATGTTTCGATACCGGTCTCTTTTGCTCTTGCTCGTGGCTTTAAGGATTATCTTGTTGATGGACTGCGAAAGAGCCGGGTTCTTCTGAATCGGTTCCGTGATCTGCTCGTTGATGTGCTTGAGCGCCACGGAAACCGTCTGATCGCCAACGTACGGCAGCTCGCCCGTAGTCATCTCATACAGCATGATGCCTAGCGAATAGATGTCCGTCCGGGCGTCCACGCTTTCTCCCCGGGCCTGCTCCGGCGAGATGTAGTACACGGAACCGATCACCTGCTCCTCGTTCTCATGGCGCGCCGACAGGCTTTTGGCGATGCCGAAATCCGTCACCTTTGCCCGGTCGTCCGCATCAATCAGTATGTTCTGCGGCTTGATGTCGCGATGAATAATGCCTTTCTTATGGGCTGCGGACAGCGCGTTGCATATCTGGATGGCATAGCCGATGGCCCGTTTCTCGTCTATTTTCCCCTCGGCTTCGATGATGGACTTGAGCGTGCGGCCCTCGATAAACTCCATCACCATATAGTAGACGCCGTCGTCGCATCCGATGTCCATCACGTGAACGATGCCGTCATGCTCTAGCGAGAATGCGGACGCCGCCTCTTTTTTAAAGCGGTTCACATACTCATGGCTGGTGGAGAACTTTTCCTTAAGCACCTTGACCGCTACGAACTTGCCGGTCTTTTTGCACAGGGCCTTGTATATATAGGCCATGCCGCCGGAATCCACCATTTCGACAACCGTGTAGCGGCCGCCCAATGTACAACCGATCATACGTTCTCACCGCCCGTCTGCACGATGACAACGCTGATATTGTCCGGCCCGCCCGCAGCCAGCGACGCTTCGATCAGCCTGTCGGCCGCTTCGGGGATGCCGCTGCGCAGTATATCGGCGATTTTTTCGTCAGGTACGGAGCTGCTGAGCCCGTCGCTGCAGAGCAGCAGCACATCGCCGGCCTGAAGCCCATACGTCCACACGTCCGGCTCCAGATTGGGCTCCGTGCCGATGGCACGGGTGATGATATTGCGGTGCGGGTGCACCAGCGCCTCCTGCAGGGTGATGTATCCGCTTTCGACGAGCATCTGCACGTAGGAATGGTCCTTTGTGAGCTGGGATAGTTTTTCGCCGCGGAAAAGATAGGCGCGGGAATCGCCCACATGGCCGATAATGGCCTGCATCCCGCAGATGGACACCAGCGTGGCAGTGGAACCCATCCCTTTGAGCTTGCGGTCCCGGTCCGCCCTGTCCAGAATATTTTGGTTGGCCTGAATCAAAAGGCGGCGGATATCGTCTTGGCTGAGACAGCACGGCGGCTTTTCCGACAGCAGCGCTTTCGCCGTCTCGATGACGATGCCGCTGGCTACTTCGCCTCCGTTGTGGCCGCCCATGCCGTCTGCGACGATAGCAAAAAAGCCGCCATTCACCTCCGTGGCAAAACAGCTGTCTTCATTCGTTTTGCGAACCAGACCAATATGTGTCCTCGAATAATACGTCATTTTTCCTCTCGTTTCAGCTTCAGCTGCCCGCAGGCGCCTTCGATTTCGCTGCCCAGCGCGCGGCGCATCGTGGCGCTCAGCCCCTCCTTTTCCAGCGCAGCCACAAACGCGCGGGTTTCATGCGCTGTGGGCGGCTGGAAATCGCCTTCCGTTTTGTTCAGCGGTATGACGTTGACATGGCAGCTCATGCCTTTGAGTACGCGCTTCAAGGCCGCAATGTCCTCCGTCCCGTCGTTGAAGCCGCGTATCAGCGTGTATTCAATTATAACGCGCCTGCCCGTTTTTTTAAAGTACTCAGCAGCCGCCGATATCACCTGCTTAACGGTGTATGCCCGTGCCACCGGCATGATGGCGCGCCGTTTTTCGTCGATTGCCGCATGCAGGGATATGCACAGCGTCAACGGCAGGCCAGCGTCCGCCAGCTTTTTGATGCCGGGTACCAGCCCGCAGGTGGACAGCGATATGTGCCGGATGCCGATGCCGAAATCGGCCTGCAGCATACGCACAAATGCGAGCACATTGTCCAGGTTGTCCAGCGGTTCGCCGGAGCCCATCAGCACCACGTTGGAGATGGGGCCGTCTTCCTGCGCTGCGATAAGCTGGGCGCACATCTCGCCAGGTGTCAGGTTGCGCACCAGTCCTTCCCTGCCCGACGCGCAGAAAGCGCAGCGCATCGCGCAGCCAAGCTGTGTGGAAACGCACAGCGTGCGCCCGTGGTGATACTCCATCACCACGCATTCCACCAGCCCGCCGGCAGGCAGAGATAACAGGTATTTGATGGTGCCGTCCGAAGCGGTGTGCTTTTCCACGATACGCGCATAGCCTTCGCCGTGCATCTGCCTGAGCTTGCTGCGCAGATCCTTGGGCAGGTTGGTCATGTCCTCAAACGGTACGCCTTTAATGAGCCAGCTTCTAAGCTGCTTGGCGGCAAAGGGCTTTGCGCCCAGCTCCGCCAGCAGCGTTTCCAGTTCTTTGATGCTGAGTGACAACAGGTCGTTCATTTTCTCCCGAGTACCGCGATGTAGAACCCGTCCGAACCGTCGATATGCGGGTACAGCGTCGCGGGCTTATCCTTGTATTCAAAGTCGGAACGGCGCGCTAAAAACGCGTCCGTCACGCCCTCGTTTTCCTCACGGTTGATGGAGCAGGTGGAGTAAACCAGCCTCCCGCCCCGTTTTACATACGCCGAGCAGATTTCCAGCAGTTCGGCCTGTAGTTCGGTCAATGACGCAATATCCTCCGGTTTGCGTGCGAATCGGATGTCCGGGCTGTGCGCCATCAGGCCCATCGCGCTGCACGGCGCGTCCACCAGCACCACGTCGAAGCGCTGCTCAAGCGCCAGCACCGGAATGCGCGCGTCGTGCTCCTCTACGCTTGCAGTCACGCCCAGCCGCTTGAAGTTTTTGCGCATCAGCTCGATTCGGTGCGCGTGTACGTCCCATGCCAATATGTTGAGATTCCCGCCCGCCAGAGCCGCCGCATAGGCGCTTTTGCCGCCCGGCGCGGCGCAGCAGTCCAGCAGAGACTCGCCTTCCCGGATGCCCGCCGCTAGCACCGCCCGCATCGCGCTCTCCGACTGCACGGCAATCCACCCCTCCTTGTAGATCGGAAGGCTTTCGATGTCCGCCAAACCGCTGACGGCGTACGCACCCGGTACCTTGCCCGGCTCGTACTTCAGCCCCAGGCGGGTTAGCTCCGCCTCCAGCGCCGCCGCGGACGTTTTCAGCGTGTTGACGCGCACCGTGGTGGCGTGCGGAGGCCGGTATGTGAGCAGCGATTCCGCGAAATCGTAGCCGAAGTCGCGTATGTATTTTTCGCATATCCACAGCGGGTAGCTGGCGGCCACGGACAGCGCCTCGGCCGTTTTCACCTGCGGGTAGGCAATGCTATCCCGCCCGCGGTCCAGCGCGCGCAGCACCGCGTTCACAAAGCCAGCGGCTTGCGGCTTTATCCGCCGCGCCAATGCCACGCTCTCGTTCACCGCAGCGTGGGCGTCTACGTCCATCAGCAGCAGCTGGCACGCGCCCAGACGCAGTATGTTTCGCACCGTACCGTGCACGCGGCCCGATTTGATAAAGCCGGACAGCGCAAAGTCGAGGCGTATCAGGTTTTCCAGTGTAGTCAGAAAAAGCCGTGCGGCAAAACGCCGGTTCTCGCCGGAAAGCGGCGACAGCTTTTTCATTGCCATCGCGGTATATGCGCCGTCCCGCGTCACCGCGGTCAGCGCCTCGTAGGCCGCCTGCCGCGCGTTCACTCGCATACACCCGCGCCCAAAGTCCTGCCACAGAAATATTCACGCGGCGTCATGCGGCGGCAGCAGGGCGCCTGCATTTCTTCCACGCGCAACAGACCGTCACCCGTACCGATGACCAGACCGTTTTTGGCGTCCGCCTGTACGATGCGGCCCGGTTCCGCCTTGCCCGGCTCCACGCTGGCACGCCATATCTTGATGACCTCGCCGCCGATATGCGCGTACGCCCCCATCACCGGGTCCAGCGCGCGCACCAGGTTGCGTATCTCGCGGGCGGGCTTTGTCCAGTCGATACGCCCCAGCTCCTTGGACAGCGGCGGGAAATAGCTCGCCTGTTCGTTATCCTGCGGCGTGCGCGAAGCCGTGCCATCTAAGATGGCGGGCAGCGTTTCCGTCAGCAGTTTGGCGCCCACACGGGCCAGCTTTTCATACAGCTCGCCGCCTGTCGTATCGTCCTCTATCGGCACCTCGCGCATCGAGATGATGTCGCCGGTGTCCAGCCCCTCGTCCATATACATGATGGTGACGCCCGTTTTCGTTTCGCCCTGTATGATGGCCCACTGGATGGGCGCAGCGCCGCGGTATTTGGGCAGCAGCGACGCATGCACGTTGATACAGCCCAGCGGGGGGATGTCCAATATCTCTTTGGACAAAATCTGCCCGAACGCCGCCGTCACGATAAGGTCGGGCCTTATCGCCTTAAGCGCCGCCACGCCTTCGGGCGACTTGATCCGCTGGTACTGCAGCACCGGTATGTCGTGCTCCTGCGCCAGCACCTTGACGGGCGGCGGCATCAGCTTATGACCGCGGCCGGCTTTTCGGTCCGGCTGGGTCACAACGGCCGCGATATCATAGCCGCCCTCTATTAACGCTTTCAGGCTGGGCACGGCAAATTCCGGCGTGCCCATGAATACAATTCTCATTCGGTCTCCTCAATCATCTTATCTACAAAGAGTACGCCATCCAAATGGTCGATCTCGTGGCAGAACACCCGCGCCAGTATGCCGGTGATCTCCTCCTTGTGCCGCTTGCCCGCCCGGTCCAAATATGTGACGGTAATGGTTTCCGGCCGCTTCACCTTGCCACGCACGCCAGGCACCGACAGGCAGCCTTCCTCACCGATCACCCCGCCGGACGATTTCAGTATGCGCGGGTTAATCAGCTCGTAGTATTTATCCTCAAATTCCACGATAGCGATACGGCGCAGCACGCCCACCTGCGGCGCAGCAAGGCCGACGCCCTGCGCCGCATGCAGCGTTTCCTTCATATCATCCAGCAGCGTCAGCACGTGCTTGTTGATGATCCTGACTTCGCGCAATATTTTGCGGAGCTCCGGGTTATCTGCCCCCGTCACCAAGTCGCGTATCGCCATACTGTGTGCCTCCATGCTATATCATGCTCTGCGGATTGATCTCCATACCGAATGCGCAGTCTTTGTAACTTTTTGTATCCGTATAAATATATAATCTTTTGCGGAACTGCGCAAGCCGTTCGTCATTCAGCACTTTTATCAGTATGTGCCAGCGCGCGCGGCCCTGAATCCTGCTGATCGGCGCTTCGCTCGCGTCCAGCAGCAATATGTCTTTGCGGATATCTGCGAACTCGGCCTCGAGCCCTTCCGCGAAATTAAGACATGCCTCGCGGACTTTTTCCTCATCCTTACCGGTAAACACAAACCGGAAAAACACCGAATAGGGCGGCAGCAGCGCCTCGCGCCTTATCCTCATCTCCTCGTTGAAAAAAGCGGTGAAATCGTGCTGCCGGGCAAACTCCACCGCGTAATGGTCCGGGCTGTACGTCTGCGCCACCACCTTGCCGGGATCTTTCCGGCCCGCGCGCCCCGCCACCTGTTCCAAAAGCTGGAACGTTTTTTCTGGGCTGCGGTAATCCGGAATGTACAGCGAACTATCCGCCGATACCACGCCTACCAGCGTCACATTGGCGAAATCCAGCCCCTTGGCGATCATCTGCGTGCCGACGAGTATATCCGCCTCGCCGTTCTTGAAAGCCTCGTAGATGCGCAGGTGCGCGTCCTTGCCCCGCGTGGTATCGAGGTCCATGCGCAGCACGCGCGCTTCCGGAAACAGCTCTTTGACCTGCGCTTCCACCTGCTGCGTGCCGATGCCGTACTGCTTGAGATACGGCCGCCCGCACGACGGGCACACCGTACTTAAACGCCGGGTACGGCCGCAGTAGTGACACAGCAGCTTGCCCCGCGTTGCGTGATACGTCATCGTCACTTCGCAGTTGTCGCAGTATTCCACATATCCGCAGCCGCGGCACATCACGAACGCCGAATAGCCTCGCCGGTTAATAAACAGCATCACCTGCCGTTTATCCGCCAGCGCGCGGCTGATTTCATTATACAGCAGGCCGGAGAAAATGGTGCGGTTGCCCCTTATCACCTCGTTGCGCATGTCCACGATCTCCACTTCGGGCAGCTTCAGGCCGAACAGGCGGTGCTTCATCTCGATCAGCGTATAGATGCCGTTCTTCGCTTTGATATAGCTCTCCACGGACGGCGTGGCCGAAGCCAAAAGCAAAGACGCCTTTTCGATGTTGGCGCGCATGCGGGCCACCTCGTGAGCGCTGTACCTGGGGTGCGTATCCGACTTATAGCTGCTCTCGTGCTCCTCGTCGATGATGATGACGCCGATATCCCGAAGCGGCGCGAACACCGCGCTGCGCGCGCCGATCACCACGCGCGCCTGGCCGGTGGCCATGCGTTTCCATTCGTCGTAACGCTCGCCCGGCGTCAGCGTGGAATGATACACCGCGATTTCCGAGCCGATGCGCCGCTGGAACATCGCCACCAGCTGCGGAGTCAGCGATATCTCGGGCACCAGCACGATGGCGCTCTTGCCCTGCGCCAAAAAGTGGCGCACGATTTCGATGTAAACTTCCGTCTTGCCGCTGCCCGTTACGCCGTGCAGCAGGTATTTCCCGGGCGCGGAAACAACCGCATTTACCGCCGCGCACTGCTCGTCCGTCAGCACAAATTCCTC